>CAZNHE010000067.1:8088-16105 GCA_964572735.1 uncultured Chitinophagales bacterium
TGGACATTGATTATTGAATATTGATCATTGCCAACTCCCGGTTCTGTAGGCCGGAGAAGCTCTACGGCTTACAATTCTGCAATCGTCCTTCCTATTTCATCCGGATCGTCTTTTCCCTGCCGTTATATTCGACTACCGCATCCGGTTTCCGGCTGAAATCCAGCTTGACAGGCCGGTCTTTTCCTACCCATACAATCCGGAAAGTCCTGTTCTCAAGCATTCCTGGAAAAGTTCCCTGCCGGTCGCCGATCGTCAGGGTATGGGAATCATCATCATAAGAAATGGGAATATTTGAATACTGTCCTTTCTCGTAATCGTAGTTGGTACCCTCATCATTATATAATGTGAAATGAGCATCGGCGCCGGTATACACAAACAGGGTGACCGGGTTCTGCGGCTTCTGGCCGGTGTATTGAATCGCAGGACCAAAAGGAATGATGGAACCCGCTTTTACAAATACGGGCATTCGCGTGTACGGGGCATCGGCATCGATTTGCCGCCCTCCTTCATAATAGCTGCCTGAATACAGATCATACCATCCCTTTGATTTCGGGAGGTAAACAGTCCGGCTGCGTGCTTTGTATGTATAAACGGGATTGATCAACAGGCTCGGGCCAAACATATATTCATCCCCGATATCCAGTACATTTTTGTCGTTTGGAAAGTCCATCGCCAGCCCACGCATGATGGTGTAGTTGTCGAAGTACACCATCCCATCCAGCGTGTAGATGTAGGGCATCAGGCGATACCGCAACTTGTCGTAGTACACGATGCTTTGATACGTCGGCGTGTTTTCCGGGGCGATATTAAATACTTCCCGGTAGGGAAACTGCCCGTGTGCCCGGAAAAGCGGACAAAAAGCGCCGAACTGGTACCATCTTGTCATCAATTCGCGCCACTCCTTCCGATCTTTCTTATTAGGATGAACGTACCGCGATTCGGCGGCAAAGCCACCAATATCCATCGTCCAGAACGGTATTCCAGCCATGGAGAAATTGAGTCCGGCAGCAATCTGATTCTTCATGTCGCCCCAGGTAGTACCCGTGTCACCGCTCCATACCGCCGACGCATACCGCTGCAATCCGGCAAAGCCGGAGCGCGTCAGGATAAACACCCGCTGGTTGGGTGCCGCCCGGCGCTGTCCTTTATAAATCGCTTCCGAGTTAACCAGCGGATACGCATTGAAATATTCCGCAGCCGGTCCCAGATATGTCGGGTTCATCAGTTCCTGCCGTTTCCGGATCGTGTTATTCGAGTAGATATCCGGTTCGGAAGCATCCAGCCACCAGGCATCTACTCCAAGCTTGAACAATCGGTTATCAATCAGATTCCAGAATGCCTTGCGTGCATGAGGATTGAAGGCATCATAGAACGTGGAAACATACCCCACCCAATCTTTTTGTTTGTCTTCCACATTCTGTTTATAGAGCCATCCTTTATCCCAAAACTTCTTGAAGATGGGTGTCTTCGTATAAAATTTCGGCCAGACCGAAATCATGTAATGCACATGATATTTGTTGTGAAGTTCATCAATCATCTTCCCCGGATCCGGATATCTTGTTGAATCGAAACGCTGGCTGCCCCACTTATCCTTTTCCCAGTAAAACCAGTCCTGTACGATATTATCGATCGGGATGTCACGTTCACGGAACTGATGAACCACCGACAGAGTCTGCTTCTGCGAGGCATAATGTTCCCGGCTCTGCCAGAAACCCATCGCCCACTTCGGCATGATCGGAGCTTTTCCGGTGAGGTTGCGATATCCGCTGATCAGCGAATCCATGTTTTGGCCATACACGAAATAGTAATTGATTTCACGGCCAACCTGGGAATGCAGCGACAATTCGTGCTGATCCAGTTCGGGCATCGGCTTACGCCACTTAAGCGAAATAAATGACTGTCCGCCATCGGGTATCCACTGAATTTTTATGGGATATTTTCGGCCCTTCACCATCGGAATGCGGAATCGCGAGGTGACCGGATTCCAGGCCTGCCGCCAGCGTGAGGTCAACAGGCTGTCGTTAAACCAGAATTTCACGTAACCGGCAGAAGCCAGCCTGAATTTATGAATCCCTGAAAAGTCTGATGAAACCGATCCGCTCCATACAACCATTCCGTTAGCCATACGCTGACCGGTGAACTCTTTCGGGAATCGCCTGAGATAGGGCAGGAATTCGTAATCGAGGGTATCTTCTTTGCGAACCGTATATACCTGATCCGGATCAGACTTTGATCTGTACGTTGCTGTGAGTCCTCCTTCCCTGCCGTCGTCTCCGTAGAGATGCAACGAAGCAAGTTCATTATAAGGTTTCGGATAACCAAAGCGTGTAAGCGAATAATTATCCCAGAGGATCCCGTAGTTGCGATTTGAAACCAGAAAAGGCACCTCGGCATGAGTATTATACTGAACCAAAACCACGTCGTGTCCCTTTAAATCCATGACGCCGGTTTGATGCTCCCCTAATCCGTAAAAAGCCTCGTCTTCCGGCGATTGGAAAACCTGACGAATCGTGTAAAATGATTCGCTATCGACGGTGACCGGGACAAACCTTTTCGACTGCTTTTCCGCCTCCCGGAGGATGAGATGACCTGAACTGTCGGCAAAAGAAACACGGCCTGTTTTCAGGGAAACACGTGCGTGAAGCCGGGAAGTGCTTAGAACCAGGGAGTCTCCCTCCTCTCTCAACTGCCATTGTGCGGGTTGGCGCTTCTTCCTGACAATCATCAGATCTTTGGCATGAGAGAAAGAATCCGCGGGACTGGCCTGTACATGAATAATCCGGGGAGTAACGACCTGTAGCTCAACCAGGCGTGCCGGCTGCGCAGAGTCGGCAGAGAGGTGGAGAATGACCCCGTCCTTTATTTTTTGATAATTTTTATGCCGGCACGAAACCAACGACACAGTGAATGATGCCAGCAACAATATCATAAAAAGCGGGGTGATCTTTTGTTTCCTCATAAGGATCATTGTTTGGGGTGATATTCCCGGTTACCGTTTCAATTTTTTATCTGTTCGGACAAATACATTTCATTTTATGCAATCTGAGCCCGTAATGTTTTCAAGCGCCTGCAGACCGTCTGAATCCGTGAAATAATGGAACTTATTGAAAGAGAGCCTTTTATTCTACCTTTGTACTCAGATCCCAAAGAAGCAAACAACGCCCGCCAGCAGCAAAAAAAGAATCCTCGATAGATCCTCACGCATAATTTCCCGCAGGGTTTTAATTGCCCGGTAAACATGATTCCTGACCGACTGATAATTGATAGAGAGGATTTCCTCGATTTCCTCATAGCTCATCCCGTTGTAAAATCTAAGATAAATCACTTCCTTCTGCCGTGCGGGCAATTGGTTCAAAGCCACTCTAAGCTCTTGTATCTGCTGATCATGCATCTCATTTTTAACGATAACATCTTCAGCGGTAAAATAGATAACCGGCAGCTCTCCCTGTTCGATTATCATCTGCCGCTCATACCTTTCTTTTTGCAGGAATTTGAGGATGCGCCTTCGCAGGGAAACGAGCAGATAGGCTTTAACGGAATGAATCTGTTCAATGTCACCCTTCTTTTCCCAAATAGCTACAAACAATTCCTGGATAACATCCTCCACCAGCTCCGGCCGGCTGCACAACTTCAGACCATAACCGTATAAATCGGCATAATACCTGCGAAAAACCGATTCATAAGCAGAAAGATCTCCCGCCCTGATCCGGCTCCAATATCCGATTTCATGAGTTTGTATGGAATCGTCTTGTTTTTTTGACACTGCCCGGCCTGCAAAAGCTATACGTTCATCCCAAAATTCCCGGTGCTCCATCCAAGCGTTGTAAGACAACAAATGCAACCGTTGCTTACTTAGAAGGATACAAGTATAATCACTTTGATAAAATAATTTATTTTTACATTAATTCAAGAATTCTTCTGTTGGGAGAACAGGGATGGACAGGATAGGAGCGGAATTTTTCGGTTTTTTTATGTCATCCCGCACATCCTGAATAATCCCGATAATCCCGGCTCAGAGCAGTTCCTATTTGGTAATTAGCCACCCTCCTTTAAAGCCCGCTTTTTTCAGCCCTTTTATAATGGCAGGATCATTTTTAAGAAGATTCCAGATCAGGCCGGTGTGGTAATTTTCGATCATAATCAAAATCGGTCCCTGGTCGATTCCCAGATAATCGTCATCATACCAGGCTTTTTGTCCGTTTTTCTTCAGGGGCCAGGTGGGATTGAAGGAGTCCAGAAATCCATAGGTACCCCAGATGCCGGGGTATTCTTTCTTCATGTGCAGCAGGGCGGCAATGCTCTCCTTCGGTGTAAAAGCTATGGACCCGCCGGCCGCGGTCGGAGCGATTGTGCCGTCGTCCACGTGGTAATTCGAGGCAACGCCACGGGCGCTGTATCCTCTGAAATGGACGGTGCGGCCATTAATAGCGATAACGGTATCCCCCGGACCGTCGCAGGCCGTTAGTCCCCAGATATCTTCTCCATAACCTTCGAACCCCTCCGGATTCTCTTCTGCGTAAGCTCTTTGAGCCAGTGTGGCATTCGTGGCGTTTTTGAAGTAGTCGCTCCCTTTTTCCCGCATATAAGCATCCTGAATTCCCCTGAAATCAATGAACATCTGGGAATACTGATGCCCGAATAGCGGCCCGAACTGTACTCCGGGATACCCGTAAAATGTTGCCCATGTGTAGGTGGATGTCCATTTTTTCCAACTGTTTCCTGAAAGCGGGTGCGTCGGTGAGCCGAGCGCCAGGATGTATAGTATCATTGCTTCATTATATCCCCTCCAGGTGGATTTCCCGAAGCCGCTTTCAGGGTGCCACGCCATAGATACCAGGCCGCCGGCCGTTGTTATCCACGGCCAGTCAACGCGGTTGTAAAGTGAGTCAGCCAGTGCCCGTATTTGTTTCTCGTCGGCCGGGGAGCCGTCAAAATAATCGCGGCACACAAGTACGCCTCCGAGCAACAGTGCCGTGTCGATTGTCGAAAGCTCCACCTTTTTGAAACGCAATCCGGTATGCATGTCCAGGAAATGGTAATAGAATCCGTGATAACCGGTTACTCCGGTGGCGGCAGGACCCATCGGTGCATTCCAGAAAAACTTCAGAGTTTTAAGTACACGGGCAGCGGCGTCCTGCCTCGAAACATATCCCCGCTCAACCCCGATGACATAAGCCGCCAGGCCGAATCCGGTAGCGGCGATACTTGAAAATGATTTTGTCGGAGCACGATCAGGGATAAGACCGGTCCGGGGATCGGCCAGATCCCAAAAATAATGAAACGTTTTGAGTTCGAGCGTATCAAGAAACGCCTGTTCGTTTACGGATCCGCCTGAATGATCGGGCGGTGGCTTCGCAAGATTCTGTGAACCCTGCTTGCAGCCTACCGCTATAACTGTAATTCCAACAAGGTTTAGTAAAATAAAAGCCCTGGCTATTTTCATCTTAGTTCATTTTTCCTGTCCACGGTAAAAAATGAACCACTATGTTCGCAAAGGTTTCACAATGTTCACCAAGACGAATACATAGTGAACATTGCGGTAGAAAAAGGACCGCTATGAATTCGTAAGAATTATGTTGAGTATACATGTGCTTCATTGTTTCTCCTGCCTAATCAGCGTAAAAGCTGCTTTTTGAGCTATGGTCGTATCTGAACTGCCTCCGACAAAAACGGTGAATTTACCCGGCTCCGCTCCGAAACTCATATCCTTCCGGTAGAAGGCGAGGTCCTGTCTTGTCAGCGTGAAAGAAACTTCTTTTGAGGCTCCCGGCTCCAGAGTAACCCTTTGAAATCCCTTAAGGCTTTCATTCGTCGGACTTGCACTGGCAACCAGATCGCGAATATATAACTGTGCTACTTCGGTTCCCTTCACAGGACCGGTATTGGTTAATTTTACCGAAACATTTAAGGTATCGTCCCATCCCAAAGTATCCGTGGCGAGTTCGATCGGTGAATAGGAAAACGTGGTATAGCTCAATCCATAGCCAAAGGGGTAAAGAGGCGAATTGGGGATATCGATATACCTGGTGGTGTACTTATCTTTCGGATTGAAGGGGCGGCCGCTTCTCAGGTGATTGTAATAGATGGGGATCTGGCCGGCATTCCGCGGAAAGGTCATAGGCAGTTTCCCCGACGGATCATAGTCTCCAAATAGCACATCGGCGACCGCCGGTCCACCTTCTGTGCCGGGAAGCCAGGCTTCGAGGATGGCCGGCACATGGTCATTCAGCCAGGGAATAGTCAGCGGGCGTCCGTTTATGAGTACGACCACAACCGGCGTTCCCGTTTTTGCCACGGCTTTTAGAAGATCCAGCTGATTTCCGGGCAGGCCCGGCATGGAGCGGCTGTCGGCCTCGCCGCTCATCCCTGCACTTTCTCCCATTACCATCACAACTATATCCGCTTGCCGGGCAACGGCCTGTGCCCTGGCGAATCCTTCCGTCGAATCGGTGCTGATGCCTGTTCCCCGGGCATATAGAATACGCGTGCCGGAGGATACCGCCGATTTAATTCCCTGCAACACCGTCACGGCATCTTCCGGACGCCCGAGGGCATGGACCGGTCCCAATAAATCCACCCGGTCGTTGGCGAGCGGACCGATCACTGCGATCGTTCCGGCATCTTTCTTCAGAGGAAGCAGCCGATGTTCATTTTTCAACAGCACAAACGACTCACGGGCGACCTTACGAGCCATTTCCCGGTGTGCAGGCGGGACAAAACTTCCGGTCACATTCGTGGAGTCATGGTTATACCGGAAAGGGTCGTCGAACAGCCCCAGTTCAAATTTCATCCTTAAAACTCTTCTCACCGCCTGGTCGAGTCTCGATTCCTTAACCTTTCCTTCTTTAACCAGATCGGGGAGCGTGCTCAGATAGGTACCGCTGTGCAAATCGACATCCACGCCGGCGTTGAAAGCGAGCATGGCCGCCTGCTGCGGCGAGGCTGCCACGCCGTGTTGCTGCAATTCGGGAATAGCGTCATAATCCGAGACCACGACACCTCCGAATTTCCAGTCGTTACGCAAAACATCGGTAAGCAGATAGCTGTTTTCGCTTGCCGGGATGCCGTTAAATGAAACAAATGCCGCCATAAATGTTCCGAGGCCTTGTCTGAGGGCGGCTCTGAACGGCGGCAAATAAATGGCGTGAAGCGTTCTCATTGACATATCCACGGAATTGTAGTCGCGTCCTGCCTGCACCGCGCCGTATCCCACGAAGTGCTTGGCAGTAGCTACCATCGTATGAGGATCTGCAAGATTATTCCCCTGAAACCCGCGAACTTCGGCGGCAGCCATTACCGATCCCAGGTAGGGATCCTCCCCCGCTCCTTCCACCACCCGGCCCCAGCGCGGATCGCGGGCGATATCGACCATGGGAGCAAACGTCCATGTCACGCCGGCGGATGTGGCCTCAAAAGCCGCCATACTATCCGCCTGCTGCACGAGTTTCGGATCCCAGGTGGCGGCCATGGCCAGGGGAACCGGTAAAACGGTGTGAAATCCATGAATAACGTCACCCATAAACGTGAGAGGGATTTTCAGGCGTGACCGCATGGCTACCTTCTGCATCTCAACGGTATATTTCGCCACATCCTTCCCCGGGAGCACCCCGCTCGTTCCTCCGACTTTCCCTTCCCGAATCATCTGTTTCAGGTCTTTCTGATCGGCACCGACAATAGTTAATTGACCTGCTTTTTCCTGCAATGTCATCTGACTGAGGAGTGAATCGATCAGGTTATTCATCCGGGAATTATTGCTGTCAGTCGGATCCCTGTACTCCCCTGTGCAGGAGGCGCATATTGCGGCAAGTATGATGGTAAAAATGAAGGTGGATTTCATGGAAAATCGATTCAGCAATGGTGAATTCATTTCTGGAAAAATTGGTTCGGGTATCTTTTCACGCTTTCAGCTGTCAGTACTCAGCTTTCTGCTATAAAGAAATTTTCAAAAGCCGATGGCTGATCGCTGGAAGCTTATATCCTCAGTCTTAGATAAAGAGGCAATGGAGATGCTTTTATA
>CAZNHE010000068.1:0-15942 GCA_964572735.1 uncultured Chitinophagales bacterium
GCGATCCGTCGTAAATAAAAAACCAGACTGGATGAAGGATCCCGTCTGTCATGGCAGGCAGAGAAGCTCTCCACCTGTAAACACAAACCCTCAGGTATATCGGTTCTTTTCCTTAATACGTGCCGCTTTACCCCGTAGTCCACGCAGATAGTACAATTTGGCCCGCCGGACACTTCCTTTCTTTCTTACATCAATCGTAGCGATGTAGGGAGAAGTGAATGGGAAAATACGCTCTACACCGATGGAATTGGATATCTTGCGAACAGCGAAGGAACGGTTGGCGCCATGTCCGCGGATAGAGATAACGATCCCCTCGAATTGCTGGATGCGTTCCTTTCCGCCCTCTTTCACACGATAATGCACATTTACCGTATCGCCGGCGATAAATGAAGGCAGGTCATCCCGTACCTGCGTCTGTTCTACTAGTTTGAGCTTATCCATTGTGTTAACCTGCTTTCCTTCGTCTGTTTTTAGCGTTAATTCTCAAGTTTTTTAATCAAGTCGGGTCGCAGACGCCGCGTTTTCTTTATTGCCTGCTGTTCCTTCCACCGGGCTATTTTTTTATGATCTCCGGATTGAAGAACGTCCGGGACCGTCATGCCCCGATATTCGCCCGGCCGGGTGTATTCCGGCGGAGCTAGCAGTCCGTCCATAAATGCATCGTCGAGAGCACTTTCCGAGTCGCCCAGCACGCCCGGCAACAGGCGTACGACGGCATCGACCATCAGCAAAGCCGGTATCTCGCCGCCGGAAAGTACCACGTCACCCACACGATATTCGCGGGTGATCAGCGTGTCGCGTATCCGCTGATCAATACCTTTATAATGGCCGCAGAGGATAATCATATTTTCCACCAGAGAAAGACGGTTGGCCTCTTCCTGGGTAAACGCGATTCCATCCGGAGCGGTGAAGATTATTTCCGCATAATGCCGCTCCTTTTGCAGGGCCTCGATACAATCGAATACCGGCTGTGGAGTGATCACCATCCCGGCTCCGCCGCCATACGGATAATCATCGATGCGTCCGTGCTTGTCGGAAGTATAATCGTGCAAATCGTGAGAAACAATTTCCACGAGTCCGGAAGCCCGGGCACGCCCGATGATGCTGTGCCTGAGCGGACTTTCCATAAGATCCGGAACCGCAGAAACCAGATCTATGCGCATGGCTCACACCTCCATCAGGGGTTGTAAGTTCCGGCACCGGATCTGTGCGGCGTCGTGGTCTACCGATTCCACATATTCGTCGACAAGAGGAATCATATACGACGCATTCTCCGAAGCAATTTCCAGGATGGGATGAGCAGGATTGTTTGCCACATCCACAACCTCGCCGCACATTTGCCCGCTTTCATCCAAAACAGCGTATCCTACGAGTTCATCTGGAGACAATTCGTCTGCCGGCTCCATCATAAGGTCATATTGTTCCAAGGGGACGTAAAGCGTGTGCCGCAACAGCCGTCCGGCCTGCGACCGGTCATCCACCGACTCAAATTTTACAAAGAACGAAAACCGGCCTGCCTTATTAACAAGATAACTATTTTCCACCCGCTTCGGATCCATATCGCCCCGCGGGGTATCTACATAAAAAAGCACCTGATCCGTGAGCAGTTCCGGAATATCAACTTCGGGGTCAATAATCAATTCCCCCTTCAAGCCGTGTACTTTTACAATCGTACCAATTTTTCGCAATATTGCCCGTGCGTCATGATCCATATTTGTTTTGTTTCCGACACGAAGCCTTCAAAATTGGTTTAGAAACCGTGTTTACTGATTTTTCTTTTCAGCAGCGGCTTTTTTTTCTTCCTTTTCGGCGTCAACTTCCTGCTCGGCGGCCTTTTCTACCGTATCATCCGTTTTCTCTTCTTCCGTCGGTTTACTTTTCGTTTCCGCCTTCTTTCCGGCCTCTTTCGCTTTGACGTCCGTCTTCTGTGAGGCTTTCTCCTCAGCCGGAGCTTCGGGTTCCGGCTCAGCTGTTGTTTCCGCAACTTCTTCTTCGACGACCTCTGTTCCGGCTTCGGCTTCTTTGTTCTCTGCCGCTTGTTCGGAGTCGGATGCTTTTTCTTCGGTTTTATCTGCTGCCGGTTCTTCGGCAGGTTTTGCTTCCGCTTCCGTATCCCCGGCTGTCGGTGCCTCCGTTTCTTCGGCGGTTTCGGGCGTGGCTTCTTCCGGAGTCTCCGTTTCTACAGAGGCAGCCTCCTCTTCGGCCTTTTTACGGGCTTCTTCTTTGGCGGCTGCCGCCGCTTTTCTGGCTTTCTCTTCACTTTCTTCCACGCGGACTTCCTCGGCGGCGATCTCGGCCTTGCGCTTTTCCGTCACCGACAGGACTTCCCCCTGTTTTTCAAGTTTCCTGGCTTTCCATTCGTCGATAACCTGGTTAATCTCCTCGTCCGATTTGCCCCATCGTTTCAGATGCATGCGGTAGAAGACGCCTTCTTTTTTCAGGATACTGTGCACGGTGTCGGAGGGCTTGGCGCCGACTCCCAGCCAGTACATGGCCCGCTCTTCATTTAACGTAACCTGACCGGTGGAGACCTGTGGGTTAAATCGTCCCAGATCTTCAATGATGCGACCGTCGCGCGGGGCACGTGAATCAGCCGCAACTATGTGATAATACGGCTTTTTCTTCCGTCCGTGGCGTTGCAATCGAAGTTTAACCAATGTTTACTCCTGTGATACTTAATTTAGTTACGAGTTTACTTTCCCAGGGAAGTCATGTTCCTGAGACCTTGCATAGTCCGGTTCATGCGTCCCATTTTTGACATTGTTTTCATCATTTTCTTCATCTGCTCGAACTGCTTGAGCAATTCATTAACCTCGCGTACCGACGTTCCTGAGCCTGCGGCGATACGGCGGCGGCGGCGGCCATTCAGAATATCGGGGCTCCGGCGTTCTTCTATGGTCATCGAATGGATGATAGCCTCGATCGGCTTAAATGCATCATCATCTACTTCCGTGTTTTTCAGCGCCTTATTCATACCCGGAAGCATGCCCACCAGATCGGTGATCGAACCCATCTTCTTGATTTGCTGCAGCTGTTCAAAGAAGTCTTCGAGATTAAAATCATTAGTGCGGATTTTCTTTTGCAGCCTGGCCGCTTCCTTCTCGTCGTACTGCTGCTGAGCCTTTTCGACCAGTGAAACGACATCACCCATGCCCAGGATGCGCTGCGCCATCCGGTCCGGGTAAAACTCGGAAAGAGCATCCAGCTTTTCCCCCGTGCCGACAAATTTAATCGGTTTTTCCACCACAGATGTGATGGAAAGAGCTGCACCGCCGCGGGTATCGCCATCCAGCTTTGTGAGGACCACCCCGTCGAAGTCGATCCGCTGATTAAACTCGCGGGCCGTATTCACGGCATCCTGGCCGGTCATGGCATCAACTACGAACAGTATCTCATTAGGTTTCACCGTTTTTTTGATTTCGGCGACCTCATTCATCATCGCCTCATCAACGTGCAGGCGCCCGGCCGTATCGATAATAACAACATCACAGGCCTTCTTTCGTGCTTCCTGAACGGCCTCGCGAGCCACACGTACCGCATCCTTCTCACCGATTGAATATACCGGGATCTCGATCTGGCCGGCCAGCGTCTTGAGCTGATCAATAGCAGCCGGACGATATACATCGGCAGCAGCAAGTAACGGGCTGCGATTTTGCTCTTTCAGATACCGGGCCAGCTTTGCTGCAAAGGTGGTTTTTCCCGAACCCTGAAGACCGGCAATCAGGATGACCGTCGGTGGATTGCCGGCAAAACGAACCCCTTCATGTTCCTCACCCAGGATGGTAACCAGTTCGTCATAAACAATCTTCGTGAACTGTTGTCCGGCCGAAACCCCCAGCAAAACTCCTGAATCCATAGCTTCTTTCTTCACCTTGTCGGTGAACGAACGGGCCACCTCGTAATTGACATCCGCATCCAGCAGCGCACGGCGAATCTCCCGGACTGTCTCCGCGATATTCACATCACTGATTTTTCCGTGGCCGCTTAACGACTGAAACGCCGAATTAAGCTTATCGGAGAGGTCTTCAAACATGCTATTGGATGATTATCTTAATTAAGAGCTTCGCAAAGCCTGTGAAGTTAAGGACATTTTCTTCTCTTATCAATATTTACAACGCATTTTTGTGCATCCTGCTCTTTTGATGACGTTTTAAAAACCCGTCTTAGTATGGGAAATCGCCCGAAAGACTGACCCATTAGTGCCGGACGAACGTGCCTCCTGCATCCTGCCTTCCCGCAAAGCTCCGGCAGACCTCTGTGATCCTGTCCCGCCGTCCGGGACATGCCGGATGCGGCTTTCCGGAAAGAAGTATTTCCCGCGAATGATTGAGAACGGATTTCGTGTTCGGTGAGTGTTAGGGTTTCCGGGGTGTACCGGCCGGCCGCACCATCGCAATACCTCCACATTAAAAGAACTCCGGGTGTATTTTGTTCATAGATACCCGGATGAAAGAGCAGAGTTTGCGTATCATCATTCCAAAAATCACCTTCCGGTTTTTCGGAAGATCCGAACTGTTTGATTGACGAACGTTTTGGCTCTCTTACTGATTTTTCTTCCAACTTTTCCAAAATAGATGTTATTTTCGAGAGACCGGTATCATTTTAGAAGAAACTGAGGAGCAACTGTTTATGAGTGATCAACAAGGTTATGGTTTACTGAAAGGCAAAAAGGGCATTGTTTTTGGAGCACTGGACAATCGCAGCATAGGCTGGCGGGTCGCACTGGCCTGCAACCGGGAAGGTGCGGAATTTGCCCTTTCAAATGCCCCGGTTGCCCTCCGTCTCGGCACGCTGGACGAGCTTGCCAGACAGACCGGATCTTCCGTTTTCCCGTGTGATGTTACAAAAGACGACGAAATTCAGCATCTCATGGAGCAAGTGAAGGAGGAATACGGGAAAATTGATTTCATCCTGCATTCTATCGGAATGTCGCCCAACATCCGGAAAAACAGACCTTATGAAGGTCTGAATTATAATTTTTATCATCAGACGCTCGATATTTCAGCGATATCCCTGCATAAGATCCTGCATTTTGCAGAAGAAGCCGATGTGCTGAATGACGGATGCAGCGTTGTCGCTCTGACCTATATCGGGGCTCAGCGGATTTTCTCAAAATACAACGACATGGGCGATGCCAAGGCTCTCCTTGAGAGTATCGCCCGCAATTACGGGAGCCGCCTTGGCCACCGCGGCATACGGGTGAATACCGTTTCCCAGGCACCAACCAAAACCTCAGCGGGATCGGGTATCAAAGGTTTTGACGGCATGTATACCTACGCTCAGCAAATGGCCCCCCTGGGGAACCCTTCGGCCGACGATTGCGCCGATTATTGTGTGACCCTGTTTTCCGACCTGACCCGCAAGGTAACTATGCAAAACCTCTATCACGACGGCGGCTTCTCGACAAGCGGCGTCACGGAAAGGCTTCTTGAGGATCTGGGAAAAGCTTATCAACAGGGTGAAGAATAATCTGCTTTCACCGGAGTTATCCGTTTCGAATCTCCATTAACTCGCTCATTATGTCGGTTGTCATCCTCGGGATTGATCCCGGCTCCAGGAACCTGGGATACTCTATTCTTAAATGTGAGGGCCACCGCTATACGGCATTACGATGTGATGTGCTGCGGCTGGGTCATCTTGATGATCATTCCGAGCGGCTCCAGTATATCTTCGAATTTCTCACCAATGTCATCGGATCGCTCAACCCCGAAGCATGTGCTATTGAAACGCCGGTTTACGGAAAAGACCCCCTGGCCATGCTAAAGCTTGGAAGGGCCCAGGCGGCGGCCATGCTGGCAGCGAGTTCCAGCCGGATTCCGGTAATTGAATATTATCCGAAAGCTGTAAAAAAAGCCGTTACGGGTCGTGGAAATGCCGGAAAGGAGCAGGTTGCGTTCATGCTGCGCAAGGTGATTAGTCTGCCTGAAGGTCCGTTACCTCCCGACGCGACCGATGCCCTCGCCGTGGCATGGTGCCATATGATGCGGCAATCCGAAACAGCGGCGGAAACCTCCTCCACCCAGAAAAAACACCAGAACAGGCGGAGTGCCGGGTGGATAGAATTTATTCGTGATAATCCGGAACGCGTTCGATAATTCTTTATGATCGCTTACCTGAAAGGCAGCTTATTCGAGAAAAAAGCAAACGAGGCCGTCATCGATGTACAGGGTGTCGGATACCGGGTGGGGATCTCCGCCTTTACCTTTGGGGAACTGCCGGCACCGGGCCAGCCGGTCACCCTGAGAATCTATCACCATTTCTCGGATTCCGATCAGCGCCTTTTCGGGTTCATCACAACCGAAGAAAAAGAGCTTTTTGAATTGCTGATCACGGTCAAAAATATTGGCCCCCGACTGGCGCTCAATATCCTGTCGGGGATCGATGCCCCTCAGATGATCGGTATCATTGCCTCACAGGATGTCCGCCGTTTATCTCAAATACCGGGTATCGGAAAAAAAACGGCCGAACGTCTTCTCCTGGAACTGCGCGACAAGATAGAGGCTGTGGCTGCCCCTGCCGGGGGCCCGGGCTCCGGAGCAGCTATGCCCGATCCGGCTGCGGAAGCCGTAAGAGCCTTGCAATCTCTGGGATATAAAAAGCCGCTTGCCGACGAGACGGTACGCAAAATTGTCAGGCAGTCAGAGCCCCCGATTGACACTCCTGCCCTGATCCGAGAGGCGTTGAAGATGTTGAATAAATGATCGTCAATCGGATGAAGGAGGAATCATCTTCCGGGAACGGAGGGTATCCTTCCGTTGTAAAACGTTGCGATTCATTTTTTCCATAGCCCTTTAGGAAATAAACCGCAGCGGCCACAAGAGAAGAAAACGCAAGGTACGCCGGGAAATATCATTGCATACTTTGCGAACCTATAGCACTCCTTGCGGTAAAAAAGAAACCACAATCATTCACAATGGTTCCACAACTCCCGCAAAGATGAACATTATGCTCATTGTAGTTTATCTTCATGATTACCGTATCAAATTATACGACCGTATTTCAGTACAATGGAATTTCTTGGTACTTTAATCGCTAAAGCCGAATCATAATCAACCTGTTTTTACCATGACCCACGCTGTTATTATGGCCGGAGGTATCGGAACCCGTTTCTGGCCGCAGAGCCGTGAATCCCGTCCCAAGCAATTCCTTAATTTTTTTGACGATCGCACGCTTTTCCAAAATACCGTCGACCGTATCCGGAAAATGATCCCCCCGCAGCAGATTCTTGTAGTTACCAATCAACATTATGTGGATCTGGTGCAAAAGCAGATTCCGGAAATTCCGAAAGAGAACATTATTGGTGAACCGGTCGGGAGGAACACTGCACCCTGTATTGCGCTGGCCGCCGGCATCATCATGGAACGTGACCCGGAGGCAACGATGGTTGTACTGCCTTCCGACCATTACATTACGAAACCGGACAAGTACCTGGCCGTTCTTCAGGCCGCCATCGCCAAAGCCGGCGAAGGAGAGAATCTGGTAACCATTGGCATCGAGCCCCATCGTCCGGAAACAGGCTACGGATACATCCAATACGATACTTCTAAGGAGGACGAATTCGGCGGGACTACGGTTCACCAGGTCATTACTTTTGCTGAAAAGCCGGATCTTGAAACAGCAATCCGGTTCCTGAAATCAGGCGATTTCCTGTGGAACAGCGGCATGTTTGTGTGGAAAGCATCGACTATCCTCAATGAGATCAGGTCGGATCTGCCGGAGCTTTATGCATTGACCGAAGAATTTGAGGCCATTCAAAAGAAGGATGGGATCGATAAGGCGCTCGATGAATTTTATCAGAACGCCACAGACATCAGCATTGATTACGGCGTCATGGAGAAGGCCCGTACGGTGCATGTGGTGCCCGGCGACTTCGGCTGGAATGATGTCGGCAGCTGGCTGGCCGTTTATGAACTGGAGGAAAAGGACCGGCAGGGCAACGTCATCAAAGTATCGGATTCCCGGCTTGTAGACAGCAATAATTGTTACGTCGCTTCGGGCAGGAATCGGCTGATAGCTCTGGTAGGAGTCCAGGGACTGGCGGTTATTGATACGGACGACGCCCTCCTGATCTGCCGCATCGATTCCGCCCAAAACGTGAAACAGGTGGTCGAGTCACTGAATGATGAAAGAACGCGCAAGTACCGTTAGGTCCTCTTCTCACAAATCAATAAAAAGCTGATCATAGGCTAATCGGATGTTATCCGGCAGCTTCTCCTCAACCTCGGCATGTTTCACGTGAGAAGACATGTGAATCAGATAGGTTTGGGGAACTTTCAGCCCCTGCGCAACTTCGACGGCCTGCGGAATGGTGAAATGAGTGGGATGTTCCGGCGACCACCGGAGCCCGTTGATCACCAACAGCTTTGACCCGTTTATTAATTTAAGCGTCTCATCCGGGATGTAATTGGCGTCTGTAATATAGCTCAGATCATTAATGCGGAAGCCATATACCATCAGCCTGCCGTGCCAGACCGGCAGCGGAGTAATCCGGCAATCCCGGAATCGGGTCGGACCTTCCGGCACCTGAATATCCAGGTTCACGGAACCGGGCGCCTTATGAGGCTCAAACATGTAGTCGAACCTGCGTGTAATGGACTCCCGGCAGCTTTGGGTCGTGAAGACAGGTATCTTCCCGCCCTGTACATAGTTAAACGGGCGAAGGTCGTCGATCCCGGCGAGATGATCGGTATGTTCGTGAGTGAGCAGTAACAGGTCGATATGCCGGATCCCGGCCCTCAACGTTTGCAGGCGAAACTCCGGGCCGATATCGATCAGGACAGAGGCCTCTTCGGTCTGTATCCAGGCCGAGGAACGATAACGGGAGTCGCGGGGATCTCCATACATTTCTTCGCTGCCAAAGCCGCCGGCTACCGGTACTCCCATCGAAGTGCCGGTTCCTAAAAAAGTGATGCGCATGACTATTCCGGTTGACGATCGTCGCCTTCAAAATCAGGTTGCCGCCTAAGATACTCATCTATTTCTTTACGAACAGCCGGCTTGACATACACATCGTCTTCAAGATGACTCCCCACTACCCGTGCCAACACCGAGATCTGCGATTCTGCAGGCTGACGTTTGTTTAATACGATTAAACGCTGACCCTCCATCACACACGAGTCGCTTCTGAAAGCTCCCTTCTCACGACGGATGGAATAGCCGATCTCCTCGATAAGCTGCTCAAGCTCCGGTAACAATTTTTCAGGTTTCATCTAAAAATCAGCTCCGATAACAAAAGCCAGGTTGCGTAATCCATAATCAAACTGCACGCCACTGCCGTTAAAACGGGTAAAACGGTAATCAAATCCCAATACGATCCCTACCTGACCGAAAACATGGTCGAAATAAAGCCGGTTCTTATTTTCAATGATCCACGCCGAGCCGCTCGATTGTCCGAATGCACGGGTGCTGAAGCCGTAATGAGCCGTACCCTCCAGCATTAGCCGGATCTGCCGGGGAAAACGGAACGCTGCTTGCAAACCGGTACCGGCCTCCAGAGTATTTTCCCGGAAGTTATTGATGTCGGATCGTGTGTTTTCCACCCGCGTTAATTCGATCCCGAAAGCCAGCGGAAGACTCAGGGTAAACGACCGGGTTCGCAACACCGGATACGGCATGTCAAAGGCAAAATCAAGGTCATAATAATTCAGGCTGTTGTCCTCGCCCAGATTCCACCCTGCTGTTCCCGTGACTTCCAATCCTGAAAAACCGATTCCCAAACGATAAAGAGGGGCGTTGAAATTGAGAATACCCGGCGCTGTATTTGTCCCGGCGCCTGAGGGTTTGTAATGGAACCGGGAAGGGACGAGAGCGAAATAAGCTACGGTCGAAGGCGGAGTTTCCCGATGCGGCAATGACTTTACGGAAAACATCTGTGCAAACGCCGCACCGGGACCTGCAAACAGGCAGATCAGCCATCCCAGGACGATGATTATACTGATATTTTTCAGATTCTTATTCATCACAAATTCGTAAAAGTTGCATTATAAAGATTGCCGGATGATGAATGGTAGTAAGAATATCTGTGATTTTTAGCGAAAAAGCATGAATCCGACTATTCTTTCATCACTGAAAAATCAGGTTGGAGACCTCCTGCTGCAGAGCACTGCACTAAAAAATAACGACTCCGAGGTGGAAATCCGGGAAGAAACGTCTCCCGGAGCATGAAGGTTCCGCTGGGAAAAAGCCTCCACAACCCGGTTTTCGAGGAGTGAGGCAGCCGGCCGTAAGCACACGCAAATCTTTCGGAATGATATCTGGAAGAATTGAAAGTATGAATTTTATTAGGTACTATGATTTTGAACGTATTTTCAATTATGAACATATGATTTCCGGGGCAGCCGTTTTTGGCCGTAACGGATCTGCATATCAGGCTGTTAACTTATTCAGACGGCAGAATTCGATTTTATATGCGGGGACTAAAAAACAAAATAGTAGTTATTACCGGCGGACTGGGCGATCTGGGATATGCTACGGCGCAGCGCCTGGCAGAGGAAGGCTGTAAAATTGCCCTGCTGGATGTCAAACCGGATGATGGGGACCGGTCGGAACGGGTCGGAGCGATTTTCCTGCAGGTTGATATCAGCAGGGAAGATGAAGTGAGGAAGGCGTGTGAAACAATCGAAAAAACGCTGGGTCCGGCAAATGTGCTGATCAACACGGCGGCCCGTTTCATTTTCAAAAGCATCGACGCCACTGCCGAAGACTGGGATGCCGTCACTTCGGTGAATATTCGGGGAACTTCCCTGGTAACAAAGCACGTCGTGGAACAGATGAAGAAGAACGGAGAAGGCAGCATTATCAACTTTTCGTCCGTCAGCGGATTTGTGGGGCAGGCGAATTTTGCCACGTATAATGCCACCAAATTCGCCATCCGCGGACTGACCAAATGCTGGGCGCAGGATCTGGCGCCGTTTAATATCCGGGTGAATGCGTTATGTCCGGGGTACATCTACACCAGTGCCTTTGTTGATTCGTGCAAAAAATTGGGACTGGATGTGGAGGAAGAGAACAAGCGGGCTTCGGCCATGCACCTGCTGAACAGGCAGGGCCGCCCGGAAGAGCTCGCTGCCGCAGCCGCTTTCCTGGCAAGCGACGACTCCACCTTCATGACCGGAAGCGATTTGGTGGTGGATGGTGGATATCTTGCAAAATAACTCACAATAGGACTATGCATTTCATTGACTTATCTCACCCTATGATCCATGGCCAACAGACGTTCCCCATGGATCCGAAACTGAGTATCGTTCCTCATGGCACCACCAAAACATTACGATACAATATCTCCCAAATCACCATGAGCTCCCACCAGGGAACCCATCTGGATGCCATGTATCATTTTCTGGATGACGGCAAAACCCTGGATCAAATGCCTCTGGATTGGTTTTACGGACCTGCCCATTTGATCCGTATTCCCAAAGAAGCTAATGACGAAATAACGGTTGAAGATTTCAAGCCTTACGAGGAATTATTGAAGCCCGGTGCACGAATCATCTATGAGACAGGATGGCATCGTCACTTTAATGAGGAGAATTTTTACAGCGAATTCCCGTCGCTGACCCAGGAGGCCGGGCGCTACCTTGTGGATAAGCACATTCATATGCTTGGTATGGATACCCCGACACCGAGCAAAGACTGGTACGAAATTCATCATGATATTTTACTGCCCGCGGAAATCGTAATCGTGGAAGGACTGACCAACCTGGATAATGCACCCGACCGGTTCACCTTCATCGGTTTCCCTCTGAATTTTAAAGGACGTGACGGATCACCCATCCGTGCCGTAGCCATGGTGGAATAGCCATTTTCACAATAAAATAACATGAAGGCACTTTTCTATCCCTCCTATGGCAAGCTTGTGGTCAACGACCAGCCGTTGCCGGCATACAACGATGACGAGGTATTACTGAGAGTATCGGCCTGCGGCATCTGCGGCAGCGAACTGGAAACCTTCCGGAATAAAAGCCCGCGGCGTACGCCTCCCCTCATCATGGGACACGAGTTTTGCGGAGAAATCGTGAAAACGGGTGCCTCGGTGACCGATTGGAAGGTAGGAATGCACGTGGTTGGAAATTCGGTGATCCCCTGCGGCCGGTGCAATCGCTGCCAGGAAGGGAAAACCAATTTATGCAAGGACCGGCAGGTCTTCGGGATGGAAAGAAATGGTGCTTTTGCCGAATACGTGAATGTTCCCGCACATTGTTTGTTCCCCATCCCCGAAAACGTCTCCCCGGAAGCCGCCTGCCTTGCAGAACCGCTGGGAAATGGTGTACATATGGTCGGGCTGACGAAACACAATATTGTGAAAAGGGTTCTGGTCATCGGTGCGGGACCGATCGGGTTGATGGCGCAACAGGCTTTTCAGGCATTGCGCAGCGCGTCGGTTATTGTTACCGATCTGAAAGAAGAACGCCTGGAAACCGCCCGAAAGCTGGGCGCCGAATTCACCATTAATACCGGCCGGGAGAAACTGAATGAAAAAATGCCGGAACTCATCGGTGATGATGATATCGATGTGGTTGTTGATGCCGTCGGTCTTAAAAATACACAGCAAACTGCGTTACACATGGTACGACCCGGCGGCTCTGTCATTCTGATTGGCCTTCATGAAAACGGCTACGCACTAAGAAGTTACGATATCATTCTTCCGGAAAAGCAGGTACTGGGAACCTATGCCGCGACCATGGAGGATATCCGCGGAGCGCTCAAATTGATGGAGGAAGGAACGGTAGACGTGACTTCCTGGGTGGATTATTATCCATTGGATGATGGTGAAGCTGCTTTTAACGATATGTTAACCGCGAAAGGAAATCATATTAAATCTGTTTTATTGATGAAGGAAACACGATAGAAAAATTATTTTATGCCTGGAAAAGTAGTTATTACAGATTACGGTTTCGCAGATGTGAAAATCGAGGAAAAGATTCTTGTTGAAGCCGGGTATACTATACATGCCGCTCATTGCAAGACGGTGGAAGAAGTGCTGCAGGAGGCCCGCGACGCCGATGCTCTGCTGGTGCAATGGGCACCGGTATCCGAACAGGTAATATCCCGGCTGGACAACTGCAAAATTATCGTGCGCTACGGCATTGGAACGGATAATGTGGATTTGGCCGCCGCCCGTGAAAAAGGTATTCCCGTCTGCAATGTGCCCGATTATTGTATCGACGAAGTGGCAGATCACGCGGTGGCGATGGCTCTGGCTTTGGGGCGCCAGTTAAAAACCACCGAACAGGCGATGCAACAGGGGATCTGGAAGATCATGCCGCCGGAATCTCTGCCTCCGTTTCGTGAGATGACCTTCGCTACCGTCGGTTTTGGCAGGATTGCGTGTGAGGTGCTTCAGCGGGCGAAGGCGTTCAAATTCCTGATGGCGAGTTATGATCCCTATGTCCCGGAAGAAGAAATGCAGGCGGCCGGCGTGAGAAAGGCAGGTCTGGAAGAGCTATTACAGGAATCGGACATCCTGTCGCTGCATCTTCCCCTGAATAAGGATACCCGCCATCTTATCAATAAAAATTCCCTGGCGAGCATGAAGAAAAGCGCCATACTGGTCAATACTTCCCGCGGCGGACTGGTGGACACCCATGCGTTGGCGGAAGCACTTCAGCAAAGGGAAATCTGCGGAGCCGGGCTGGATGTGTTTGAAGAAGAGCCCCTGCCGCAGGACCACCCTCTTTGGAAATGCCCTAATGCCATGTTGACCTCTCACGCCGCCTGGTATAGTGCGCGCAGCGTTCCGATGCTCCAACAGAAGGCAGCCGAGGAGGTTGTAAGGGGGCTTAAAGGTTTGCCACTCAAAAGCAGAGTCAATTGAAACAGAAGGGACCGATCTCCGGCTGGTGACAAATGGTCAGACTTATCGGATAGATTTTCTCTGATCTTCGCTGAAAAGCCCGTTCTTCTACAGTATAACGGCCCAACGAAAAATACGCTTCATTAAATTAACTGAAAACTCTTTCTGTGGGGGATCGGGGTTTGGCTGTACGACAATAAGCTTGGATTCAGGATGTTATGTGTATGGATTATTCAAAAATACACATTGAAGACGGGCAATTATGCGCACAAATGTCGTTATAGATGATGATTTAATGGCTGAGGCATTGAAAGTCAGTCACTTGAAGACAAAAAAAGATGCCGTAGAAGAGGGTTTAAAATTATTGATCCAGCGCAAAAAACAAGAACAGTTAAAGAATTTACGAGGTAAGTTGCACTGGCGCGGAGACCTGGAAACGATGAGAACAGATAGGAAGTGATTTTAGTAGATACAAGCCTCTGGATAGATTATTTCAACGGTATAGAAACTCCCAAAACCAATGAGTTGGATCGTATCCTTTCAGAACAATCGGTTATTGTCGGCGATTTAATTTTTGCTGAGATCCTTCAAGGATTTGATAAAGATCATGAGTTTAAAAAAGCAAAAGCAGCTCTTAGCCCATTAAGTTGCGTACGGCTTGGCGGCAAATCATTAGCTATAAAGGCAGCTTCCAATTTCCGTTTTCTTCAGTCTAAAGATGTAACTATTCGAAAAACCGCAGACATGTTCATTGGTAGTTGGTGTATTGAGCACAATGTAGAGCTTTTCCATAATGATATTGACTTTGACCGAATGGCAGAGCATTTACCATTAAAGGTTTGGGAGGCAAAATACAGCTAATTCCATAATTAACTGTAAAGCCGCGACAAACACGCAAAGATCGCCGTCTTTTTTCATTGTGGTAAAGAAAGAGGTATGAAAAGAAGTTCATTCCCCGAAGGTCAGCGTTTTATAGCTTCCTTACAGAAAGACAACAACCAAAACCCCACATGACACCCGACAGCTAAAAGCCGGGCGTGATAGCCGGATGCCTCAAAAAACTTTACCGTCTCTTTTAATTCAATAATGATGAACGCAGGGCAAAGCGTGGTATCGGAATATTGAAATCGTCGCCGTTCATGGAGTGAAGTTCATAATATCCTTCCATGAAACCACTGTAGCTGCTTAATACACAAAAGCATTTGTAACGATATTCCTCGCCCGCCTCAATAACCGGCTGCTGACCTACGTATCCCTCGCCATCATAAGAACGCGGAAATACCCCATCTTCCTGGATCACCCAATGCCGCCGGATCAGGCGCACCGGAGACGAACTGTGGTTGGTAATGGCGATATCATAGGAAAAGATATGTCGCCGTTCCGCGGGATTCGATTTTTCTTCTATATAATGCGGCTCCACGCGAACCGACAGTTCATGGGTTGTTTTTACGAATTCCATGTTGTTACCTTGTGACCCTTATTTTTGTTATGCCCCATAACAATGAACCGAATGCCCCAACCCGGTCCGTCTATACTTATTTAGATGCTAATATATAACTCCTACTCTTTTGTAGCGCTTTGTATTAGAATAATATCACGCTCAGAGCCGTTCTTTAGGCGTTTCTAATATCGGGGGATAATCCCGGGCAGATAGCCTCTTTCAGGAAGTTCGGGATGAGGATCCGAATTTTTAGTGGTCGGTCTGCAGTGATCAGATACTTACGCGATTAACTCCGCGCCTAATTACCCGACAGTTGAATACCGACAGTCTAAAAGATCCGAATCTACTTTTGCCGCCCACTGCGCCCGTTCGGAATTCTTTAACGGAATAATTGGCAAAAAGAGGCATTTGGTTGTATATTTGACGTCTTCGTATCTTTGAAGAATCCGGTCCGGTAGTTCAGCTGGTTAGAACGCCTGCCTGTCACGCAGGAGGTCGTGGGTTCGAGTCCCATCCGGATCGCCCCTATAAGCCTATTTCTCCCAATGAGTTATAGGCTTTTTTATTTTCCGTTTTGTACCATTGAAATACGCAGTTGGTCGGCAAATGACAACATAGAGACAACAAATCTTACCGACGCTATTTTACTTTCAGGGCATAAAAAAAGCCCCGAACGATCAAGTCCGGGGCTTTGGTTTCTATTACTCCT
>CAZNHE010000069.1:0-1059 GCA_964572735.1 uncultured Chitinophagales bacterium
TGAAGGATTTCGTTTGCTTTGCCGGTGTCCGGCTGGCGGACTTTCGGATCGTCCTGGGGCAGGGGCTGGAAGATAATCCTGCTCTTGCTGCCGGTCAGCTTTACGATTTCTTTGGCAAAATCGAGGATAGTGATTTCTTCGGGGTTGCCGATGTTGACCGGGTAGATGTAGTCGGACTGCGACAGCCTGTAGATGCCGTCCACTAAATCGTCGACGTAGCAGAAGGAGCGGGTTTGGGAGCCGTCGCCGAAGATGGTGATGTCCTCACCGAGCAGGGCCTGTGACATGAAGGTGGGCAGTGCACGGCCGTCTTTGAGGCGCATCCGCGGGCCGTAGGTGTTGAAGATTCGTACAATCCGGGTGTCCACGCCGTGGTAGCGATGGTAGGCCATCACAATGGCTTCGGCAAATCGTTTTGCTTCGTCATATACCCCACGCACGCCGATGGGATTCACATTTCCCCAATAATCCTCTTTCTGGGGATGAATCATAGGGTCGCCGTATACCTCGCTGGTCGAGGCCTGCAGGAAACGGGCGCCCTTGGCCTTGGCGAGTCCGAGTGCCTTGTGTGTGCCGAGCGAGCCGACCTTAAGGGTTTGAATGGGCAGTTCGAGATAATCGATAGGGGAGGCCGGGGAGGCGAAATGAAGCACGAGATCCAGTTCACCTCCTATATAAATGTAATTTGTGACGTCGTGTTTGATGAACTGAAAACGATCGTTCCCGATCAGGTGAGCGATATTTTCAGCAGCGCCGGTACTCAGGTTATCCATGCAGATAACGCGGTATCCTTCCTTCAGGTAGCGGTCGCACAGGTGTGATCCCAGGAAGCCGGCGCCCCCGGTAATCAGGACGGTTTTCATATGATCAGGCATTTATGGCAGGCCTCCCTACACTGATATAGGTGATTTTGGCTTCTCCGGCACGTTCGAGGTCGTAAAGATTACGGCCGTCGAAAATGACCGGCTTTTTCATCAACCGGTGAAATTGTCCAAAGTCCGGACGGCGAAATTCATTCCATTCCGTACAGATGATCAGGGCATCGATATCCCGCAGTGC
>CAZNHE010000069.1:1159-2432 GCA_964572735.1 uncultured Chitinophagales bacterium
GCCAGAAACGCATTTGCCGCGTATTTGGTCATTTCGGAACTCTTTTCGTCGATCACGATGATCGGATTGCCGCTGCGTACGAAAGGTTCGTAGAGCATCTGCATGATTTTGGCCGCTTTTTCACTGGAGGTTCCGATGACCACACGCTCGGGTTTCAGGAAATCGTCCAGTGCGGCGCCTTCGCGGAGGAACTCGGGGTTGGAGACCACGTCAAACGGAACATCCGTGACTGCGGAGATCGTATTGCGAACGCGTTCGGCTGTGCCTACCGGGACGGTGCTTTTGTTCACAATAACCCGGTAGTCTTTGATAAGGCGGCCGATTTCGCCGGCTACCTGAAGAACAAAATGAAGATCGGCCTGTCCGTCGGCCCCCGGGGGAGTAGGCAGACACAGGAAGATGACTTCCGCATGGTCAACAGCCTGTTTCAGATCGGAAGTAAAGGTCAGTCTTTTTTCGCGGGCCGAGCGCTCAAACAACGTTTTGAGTCCGGGTTCGTAAATGGGTATTTCGCCATTTTTCAGCTTTTCTACCTTATCCAGGTTATTATCCACACAGATAACCTGGTTTCCTGAATCGGCAAAACAGGTACCTGTAACCAGGCCGACATAGCCGGTTCCTACGACAGCAATATTCATCCGTTACGTTCTATATTTTTGATTTCAAGTTCCAGCTCGCCGGCAGGAACGGTTACTTTTACCACATCCCCTACGCTTTTGCCCATCAGGGCCTGGCCGATGGGCGAGTTATTAGAAATTTTCCCCTGTTTAAAATCGGCTTCCTGCGGAGCGACGATCGTATACTTCATTTCTTTTCCGCTTCTCCGGTTGAAAATGGTTACGGTAGACAGAATGTAAACCTTCGAAGCATCGATGCTTTTATCGTCAATAATGCGCGAGGTCGCAAGTGTATGTTCCAGTTCGGAAATTCGTTTTTCGAGATAACCCTGAGCTTCTTTAGCCGCGTCGTATTCCGCGTTTTCACTGAGGTCGCCTTTGGAGCGGGCCTCGGCGATATCACTGGCTATCTGTTTCCGGCCTCCGGTCTTCAGGTCACGCAGCTCCTTCTCGAGTTTCTCGTATCCTTCCCGGCTTAAATAATTATATTTCACAAATATTATCGGCTTTTTCGGTTCTGAGGTCTTTTTCTTAAAAAGTAATGAGCAGGATCGGATCAATCCAATACCCAAATACCCCTCTGAAAGATCGTTTTCTACCATTAAAGGAGAGAACGGGATCAAGATAACCCGCTTTCCCCTTATTTGCTACCAGGG
>CAZNHE010000069.1:2532-15663 GCA_964572735.1 uncultured Chitinophagales bacterium
CGCAGCAAGTGACGCGGCAATCTCGCATCCAAGGGCAGCGATGGCAGTCCCTGAATCCTCCGTTGCTTGTTGATGCGAGATCGCCACGGCCCTTCGGGATCCTCGCGATGACAAGAAGGGGTACCCCTTCATTCTTCCGAAAGTACTGCTCCGTGGCGGATTCCTCCGGTGGATACCACGATTTCGCCGAAGCCGTGACATTCCATGAATTCTTCAAGAATCAGCAATCCTGCCAGTATGATATCGGCTCGTCCTTCCAGGGCCTGAGGCCACTGTTTCCGCAAATCTTCTGCCGGATGCGCGGAGAAACGGGCTATGAACTCCCTCACCCGGTCTATAGTGAGGAGGTAGCCGTTAATCTCGCGGATATCATACCAGTCAAGGTTTAGAAGGATATGAGCAAGTGAAGTGACGGTTCCCGCCACTCCGATGGCCGGTGTGCCGGGCGGGATAGAAAAGGGATGTTCCGCAAGTTGCTTCCGGATGGCTCCCCGGCATGCTGCAATCTCCGGTGCAGCGGGCGGATCGCCGGAAAGAAAACGCTCGGTGAACCGTACGCAGCCCATATTATGAGAATATCGGTCGGTCAGGGTCCCGTTCCTCCCAAGGGCGATTTCCGTGCTTCCTCCGCCGATATCCAGCACGACCGCCATGTCTTTTTTGTAAGAATCCGGAAGCATGGAGCGGGCGCCCCTGAATGTCCATTCCGCTTCCTCTTCGCCGGTCAGGAGCCGGAGTTCCCAGCCTGTCTTCCGGCAGATCGCGGAAATCAGCTTATCCCTGTTGGCAGCGTCACGCACGGCGCTGGTGCCGGTGAGGATTGTTTTTTCGACCTCAGGGTATCCATCTGCCAGTATTTTCTGATAGTCACCGAGTGCATCAAGCGTGCGCCTGATATTTTCATCCGGAATGCTGCCGTTCCGGTCGACCCCTTTTCCCAGGCGGGGCATCCGTTGTTCCTCACAGATGACCCGCAGCTTTCCATCTTCAACCCTGGCAACCAGCAATAATGCCGTATTGGTTCCCAGGTCGATCGCTGCACGTATGCTCATCGTTCCTCATTCTTATGTAAAGCCAGCGCGATCCATTCGCCTTCCTGCAATTCGCGGACCAGCTTCAGCCGGGAGAATTCGGAGGCCTTCAGAATGAGATCGCGTTCGTGGACAAGCAGACCTGAGAGCAATAGGTTTCCTCCGGGTTTCAGGTGACGGGTCAGCATTTCCTGCATACTCAGCAACGTCGTGCGGTTGATGTTGGCTGTTACTACATCATATTGTTTCCCTTCCGGAACGACCTCAAAAGAGCCTCTTTCAATGTGAAAAGATTCCGCGACGTGGTTGATCACGGCATTTTCCCAGCTGTTGTTCCGGCTCCATTCGTCAATGTCGAACCCGAAGGCGGAAGCGGCTCCAAGCTTTAGAGCAGCGATTGAGAGGATTCCCGTGCCGGTGCCTGCATCCAGAATATCGTCATCCTTTCGGATGAAACCGGACAACAGGCGAAGCATCAGCCGGGTTGATTCGTGGTATCCCGTACCAAAAGCCATTTTTGGGTCTATCTCAAGCAGGATTTTTCCCTCCGGGGTTGTTTCATTCACCCAGGTCGGTTTCACGAAGAAATCTCCGATCACAAGCGAACCGATCGTCTGCTCCCATTTCCGGTTCCAGTCCTGCTGTTCGTCGATCCGCTCCTCAATAATCCCTGCTTCAAAAGGCTGGGCCCTGAGCCAGTTTTCTATCTCTTCGCGGATGACGTCATTATACCGGTTTTTGGGGATGACTGCTTTAAGAAGATCATCTTCCTGCTCAAATCCCTCAAAATCCATATCCAGGAGTTCGGCGATCAGGAATTCCTGGTATTCGAAAGGGATTGAAATTTCAAGTGTGAGATGATCCATTATGTAACGGTCTTTAGGGGGAAGATAAACCACTATGGTCACAGAGGTTACACAAAGATAAATACATAGTGAGATTCATTGTGTACACTGGGGTTGGATTCCTTTATTCCCGCCTACAAACGATTGTAAATGAGTTCGAGCATCAGGTGCCCGACCGCTTCCATCGTATTTTTGTCGATGATGGAGAGGTTGTCGCGATGGGTATGCCAGTACGATGGAAACGTGGTTTGTCCGCCTTCCACCCGATGATCAATGATATCAATGGTTGGAAAGTTCGTCAGCCGGTTTAGAACGGTGTGGTCGTCGGTAACCCCCGGCGTCGTTTCATCGGTGAATAAGGTGTCCAGACCGATTTCGCCGGCGACCTTCCAGATGGCATTTACCAGGAACGGTGCGTCAGAGTAGGATTCACCCTCTTTGGGGAAATGCGCATTTTTGCCGCCGACCATGTCGAGCAGGATGCCGAACCGGGGATGATATCCTGCCACGGGAGGATGTTTTGCCCAATAACGCGACCCCAGGAAATAGTACTTCTCGTCGCCGCTGCGTCCGTAATCTTCACCGTCCCAAAAAACCAGATCGACCCCAACCGGCGGTGCCTGCTGATGAAAAATTCTCGCCAGCTCCAGGAGCACGGCAACACCGCTCGCCCCGTCATCGGCGCCGGGTATGGGCTTGTCCCGATAGGAACTGTCCGGATCCTGATCCGCACGGGGACGCGTGTCCCAATGGGTCGATACCATGATCCGGTCGTGTTGCCGGGGGCTGAACGCAGCGATAATATTGGTCAGATGAAGGGTATCGTTATGATATCCGATAACTTCGAATTTCTGCAGGTATACCATGGAGGAGCCTGCATAACGATCCATTTTGTCCGTGATCCATTGTAATTCTTCCTGATGTGCGTGCGAGCCGGGTGTACGCGGACCAAATCTCACCTGCGTTGCCACGTCCTGCCAGGCGCTGTCGGCGGGGAAGGAGGGAACCTGATGTCCTTCCGGCGATAAATCCAGTGAAGGACGGGTTTCCTTTTGGGAATGATTGCAGGAACAAAAAAGAAAAGCCGGGATCACACTGATCAAAAGAAAAACGCGAATGTTTCGGGCCTTACACATTTCGCGCTGCCATGGTTGCGGACGACTGCGCCACGGGGAAAATCAGCGTGTCCAGTATGTTAACATGGTCCGGACGATTGGCAATGAAGAGAACGATTTCCGCAATATCTTCGGCCGTGAGAGGCGTCATGCCTTCGTAGACCTTATCCGCTTTTTCCTGATCGCCTTTGAAACGAACCAGGCTGAACTCTGTTTCGACCAATCCGGGTGAAACCATGCTGACCCGCACTTTGGTACCATGCAGGTCTTTTTTCGTGGACTGTGTGATGGCCGTCACAGCGTATTTGGAGGCGCAGTAAGCCACGCCGCCTGCGTAGGCTTCATGACCTGCTATGGAACCGATGTTGATGATATGCCCGCTGTTTCGTGCTTTCATAGCAGGGGAAATAAGGCGGATCATCGTTAGCAATCCCTTGACATTGGCGTCGATCATCGCATCCCAGTCGGCGAAATCGGCCGAATAAACTGGATCCATTCCGTGGGCTCCTCCTGCATTATTCACCAGGATATCGACAGACTCCGGACGGATGTTTTCGACGAAATCCCTGCAGGCCTGCCGGTCCGTGATATCAAAAGCAGCTGTCTTTACTTCGATATCGTGCTTTTCCCTGAGTTTTTTGGAAAGTTTTTGCAGCCGCTCTTTCCGCCGGCCGGTCAGGATCAGATTAACTCCCTGTTCCGCCATCTGCACGGCGGTCGCTTCTCCAATGCCGGATGTGGCTCCGGTGATCAGTGCGGTTTTACCTTTCAGACGATTTGGCATGGTTGCGCGGGGTTCAGCTTACAGTATCCGTTTGATGCAGACGCTCCGCCAGCCGGGCAGCGCCCAGAATCTTTTCCTCCTGAAAAACATCTCCCAGAAACTGCATTCCTATCGGCAGTCCGTTTGAATGGGTACCTGCAGGGACATTGATGCCGCAAATCCCCGAAAGATTGGCGGAAATCGTGTAGATATCGTTCAGATACATTTGCAGGGGGTCGTCGATCCTGGTCCCGATATCAAAAGCCGTAGTAGGGGAGGTCGGTGTTACGATGACATCCGCTTTTTCAAAGGCCCGGCTGTAATCTTCTTTGATCAGCCGGCGTATCTTTTGAGCTTTCGCGTAATAGGCATCATAATAACCTGAACTCAGCACGTAAGTTCCCAGCATGATCCGGCGCTTTACCTCCGGACCAAATCCTTCGGTACGGGTTTGTTTGTACATGCGGATCAATGGGCTATCGATATTTTTGAGGCGAAGCTCGAGATCGGCTTTCATGCCTTCTTCAGCGGATTTCAGTTGTTCCCGCAATCCTTCTTCTTCCTGACGGAGCTGTTCCTTTATTTTTTTAATATCCGCACGGTAGCCGTAGCGAACGCCGTCGTAGCGGGCGAGGTTGCTGGAAGCCTCGGCGGTGGCGAGAATATAATAGGCTGCAACCGCATATTTGCTGTGAGGAAGCTCAACGGGAACAATTGTTGCCCCTTCTGCTTCCAGGGCTTTAATTCTGTCCATGATCTGCTCACGGATTTCGGGATCGAGCCCTTCGCCGAAAAAGGCCTCCGGCACGCCAATTCTGATCTTTCCGGAAGCATTTTCAACGGCGGCCGTATAATCAGGTACCGGGAGATCGGCAGATGTGCCGTCGCGGAGGTCTTTGCCGGCGATGACCTGCAGGATGAGTGCTGCATCGGAAACAGTATTCGTCAGCGGACCGATGGAATCGAATGAGGAGGCAAAAGCTACCAGTCCGTAGCGGGAAACACGGCCGTAGGATGGTTTAAGCCCCACGATTCCGCAAAAAGAAGCAGGCTGGCGGATGGATCCGCCCGTATCGGAACCCAGGGCGGCGTTGCAGAACCCGGCGGCAACCGCTGCTGCACTTCCCCCCGAGGATCCGCCCGTAACTTTGGTAGGGTCATGCGGGTTACGCGCGGGACCAAAAGCGCTGTTTTCGTTGGAGGATCCCATCCCGAATTCATCCATATTGGTTCTTCCGATGAACAGGGCGTCTTCTGCTTTCAGCCGTTCGATGACGGTGGCGTCGTACACTCCTTCAAACGATTGAAGCATTCGGGAGGCGCAGGTAACCTTTTTGTCCCTCTCGCTGATAATATCCTTAATACCCATGACGGCACCGGCCAGCCGTCCGGCCCGGCCTTCCTCCAGCTTTTTCTGAATGATTTCAGCCTCTTTCAGCGCCGCATCTTCGTACAGAGAAGTAAACGCATTGATCTCTTTCCGTTTTCCTGCGGCCTCAAGGCAGGCAGTTACGACATCGGAAAGGGTAGTTTTTTTCTCCTGAATTTGTGTTCGTAACGGAACAATACCTCTGCCTGCCAAAACAATAAATCTTTATTAGTGGGTGATATTAAGCGTGGGAATTCGTGTCAATGGGCTTTTTGTCTTTGGGCCGGCCTTCAGGCTCCTCTGCCGGAGACTCTTTCGGATGATCGACCGTTTCGCCGGCTTCAGGCTGTGGGGCGGGGATCTCTTCACCGGAGGCCTCCTGCCGGTTGGCGGGCTGCTCATCCGGCCCGGCTTGCTGCGTCCGGGGTTCCGGTTCCTGCTGATAGCGGGCTACAGGCTCATCCCTCTCATAGCGGTCCGGCAGGGGATCGGGTCTGCGATAGTGCCCATCGTCCCTGTTGACGCTTTTTCCGGCGCTTTCGACCTCGGAGCGGATATCGTTTGCCGCTCTGCGGAACTCATTGATACCCTGTGCAAGTCCGCGTGCCAGATCGGGAATTTTCTTCGCCCCGAACAAAACCAACACCGCAAGGATAATAATTATCCATTCCATGCCACCGATTTCCATGATATTCCTCTTTTGTCAATTATATGTGCAATGAAAGATCAGTTACGGTCTTATGTCCGTTTGTGGTAAGAACACGCGAGCGCCCCGGCCGGTTTCTCAGGAGAGAAAAGAACATCCTTCTGTTCGGTACATAGCCCACCTGTAGCGGGCGCGGCTTCGATTGCCGTCTGCCCGGGATATCCCGAATCGCAAGTACCTTTATCAGAGAGGAGCTAAGCCTGGTTTGGCCTGGAAGCCTCTTTTTCCTGATAACGAGACTGTTGATCAGTGGATTGCTGATCCTGGCTGTATTGCCGGTGCTGTTGTTCATGGCGGTATTCAGCATCATTTTCCTGATCCTTACGATCAAGTTCTTTCTTGATATCACTGGATGCACGCCGGAATTCATTAATTCCCTGTCCTACGCCACGGGCAAGTTCGGGGATCTTCTTTGCACCGAATAAAAGCAACACAACGAGGATGATAATCACCCATTCCATGCCGCCGAGTCCCATATCTGTTTTCCTTTCTTACCTATTTTTAATGTGGGCGCCACGATAAGGCAACGTCCAGCGGGAACAAAAAGTGTAAAAACCGATTATACATAGGTATAAAACGGTTCATGTCTAAGCTTAGAATAAGCAAGATAATGACTATTCACAACAATTATGGCATTTAAACGTATGGAATGTTCGAATAATCGTGCTACTTTTGGCCCGAATCAGGGGCTCTATGATTTCAGGAGCTCATTGTTAAGAATCTGACAAAGAATGCGATATCATACTAAAGATAAAAAGCGGCCGTTACTGCGCTATTAGAATCAGAGGAAGGTGCTGTTATGGCGCTACTTACGGCAATTTTCTTTCCCGACGGACGTGGAATATCCATAAAAAAAATAACTTTTTTTAAAAAAATATCGAAACAGACTTGAATTTTACCTCAAGTTCATTTTTAATACCGGCAAATAATATAGTCAACTCACTAACTCACTCGTTTCTATGTATTGGACAATTGAACTGGCCGCTACTCTGGAGGATGCCCCATGGCCGGCCACCAGAAATGAATTGATCGAATGGTCTGAGCGCAATGGTTGTCCGCAGCAGGTACTCGACAACCTTTATGAGCTGGATGAAGAAGATGAAACACCCTACGAAAGTATTGAGGAAATCTGGCCGGATTATATCATGAAAGAAGATTTTTTTCATAATGAAGAAGACGAAGGGTTTGATTATGACGATGTTTAGCCGGTAATCCTGCACGGCCAGGCTTCGCACATAAGCGGTCGCTTGCTTCGTTCAAGAGCCGCTTTTTTTGTATTTAAACCCCATATCCCAGGGTTTTTGTCCCAGAGAAAATTCATAACGATCCTTTTGTTGCTTATCGCCGCCGGATTAAGCAATGGTGCCTGCGTGCAGGCTCAGGATTCGGTTTCCTCCGGACCCGCCGTTGTTCGCCGGCTCCGGTTCGTCGGGAATCATCATGTGAGCAGCGGTGTACTTGAGTCGATCGTTCGTACCCACACCAATCGTGAATTTCTCGGCATCCCAATGGTGACTCCCTGGTACTGGCTCTGGGAACTGACTCATTTTATCGGGGAGCGCCCTGTTACACTTGATCGCAGCGTGGTGGCACAAGACATCGACCGGATAAAGCTCTATTATAAATCACAGGGGTTCTTATACACAACCGTCGACACCACGATCGTTCAGTACCGGAAAAACAGGTATGAAGTCTCCTTCATCATCCGCGAAGGAAGGCCGTCGTACGACCGGCGGATCTATTTTAGCGGGATGCCGGCTTTCCCAGATACTACCCTCAGGAACCGGTTTTACAAGGAGAGCGATCTCACCGACAGGAGGATAAACGACACGACCTACACTGCTCATCAGCGGTTTACTTTCGATGCACTGACCACCGAACGGGAGCGTATCATCAATTATCTGAAAAACCACGGGTATGCCTCCGTACAACGCGATTCCGTCACTGTGGAGATCCGAAAAGAGCCGCAGGACACCCTGCAGCTGGATCTCCTGTTTCTCGTTCGCCATGGGCAGATTTATCACTTTGGTGATACATTCATCAACCTTGCAGGTCCGGATAACGACACAACCTATACCCAGCGGGATACACTGCGGAATCCTCCTTTTACGGCCTCAGGCACCGATAAAAACCTTTATCTGAGGATGAGTCCCGGTGCTCATTCGAAGTTCAGCCTGTTGACCGATCAGTTGCTCTTCAAACCCGGTGCGCTGTACAATAATCGGGAATATGTGCAGACCATTAATGAGTTTCAGAATCTCGGGATGATGAATGTGCGCGGATTTGCGCTGAATGAAAAGGGCGGGCTGCCCGATTATTCCCGCCCGCATTTGCCCGTGCTCATCGATCTGCAGACTCTGCCCCGCAGAAGTATTTCTGCAGATTTGTTCGGGATGCAGCGCTACGGCTTCGGCGCCGGTGCAGGACTGACCTATACGGACAACAATGTCTTTGGGAAGGCCGAGCAGCTGCAGGTGGGCTCTAAAGGCAGTTTCGAGTACGTGACACGGAAGTCGCTGGCAGCCAGTAAGATTCTCTACAGCCTGGAAGGATCGATCTCTTATGTTGAGCCGAGGTTAAATTTCCCATTCAGCTACCTGGATAAAAAGCCGCTGTTTCTGAACGCACGGACACGTTATCAACTCTCCGTCACCCATGTCAATCAGGATAATTTCAATATCAACGCCAACATCACGCTTGATCAGAAGTTTGAGGTGGATCATGATCCCTACACAAGAAGTACACTTGATCTCCCTGAAATAGAGTGGACCGATGCCAGCGCCACCGGAAATTTTCTGGCTAATCTGGATTCTACTTTCAGGAACAATGAATTGCAGAAGAAATTCATCCTGGAGGATTTTCGGCCGCAGGTCAATTCGACCATCCGTTATACCTTCCGCCGTACCCACACCGACATCATCCAGCGCAATTACGGTTATTATCTGGCGACGGGCATTGAAACGGGAGGGAATCTTCCCTTTCTGGTCGATCGTTTTATCACTACTCCCGACCGGCTCGAAGGCTCTATTCCGGCTTTGGGCCTGAGTAAATCCCAATTATCTTACAGCCAGTACATCAAAGTAACCTTTGATTATCGCCGGTACATCCCCGTGTCGCCTAATGCTGTATTTGCTTACGCCGGATTTCTGGGTTACGCCACCCCATACGGGAAGAGCCGAACCATCCCCCTCACCCGGCGCTTTTACGCAGGCGGAAGTAACGATATCCGGGGATGGGCACCTTTTCGGCTGGGCCCGGGCCCGCTGGAAGATCAGCAGTTGGTAAATGGCGGAGAGATAAAACTGGCGGGTCACGTGGAAATTCGCCAGGAACTTTTTAAAAAATTCCTGTCAACCCGCTGGATTTTGGCTATGTTCACAGATTTTGGTAACGTATGGAACGGACCACGCAATCCGATCTCGACAGGGCGCTTTGCATTTAACTCCTTTTATAAGCAGATAGCCGTTGGTTCGGGTTTCGGAATCCGGCTCGATTGGCAATACGTCATTTTTCGTATTGACTTCGCTTATCGGGTTCACGATTTGAAAAAAGGATGGTTCAAGAAGAATGCCCTCGGTCTCAGTTTCGGGATCGGGCAATCGTTTTAACCTTGTACGCGAGAAATTATGCTTCTAAGTGGTAAACTAAAAAGCCTGAAGAAACAGGCGGATATCATCTTTAAAACCCGGCTGCTGACCGATTTCACCCCGGCTGAGCGGTACGAGTTTTTGCAGCTCTGCCATACCCGTCAGTTCAGAGCGGATGAATTCCTTTTTCATCAGGGAGACCCCGGCACGGGCCTCTATGTTCTGGAAGACGGACTGATCGAACTCACGCTCGATACCGGCGACTTCGAACAGGCGCCTTCCCGCCACCTGCATCCTACCGAGTGCATTGGAACACTGGCTATTGTGAGTGAACACCGGCGTTATTGCAGCGCCCGCTGCGTGACGGATTCACGACTGCTGGGCTTTTTCCGCTCTGATTATGAGGTACTTCGCAGCCGCCAGCCCCGCATCGCCATTAAGCTGATGGAGGCCATCACCAATAACCTGGTACTGAAGCTCGATCACGCCCTGGAACAATTGCAGGAGCATACCGGCTCCAAAGCCCTGTTCGATATTCAGGCGGGCCTGCCGACTTATGAGGCATTGTAAATATTTGTTTTTTTTATATTATTAGTTTCATCTGCAGATAAAGTATTATTATGAAGAAGGGCGCTCTCATCACACTCGAAATCGAATCGGCCGCTTATGAGGGAAAAGGGGTCGGAAGGGTGGATGACTGCGTTGTTTTTGTGAAAAATACGGCCCCGGGCGACCTGGTGAGAGCACGGATCATCAAAAAGAAGAAAAATTATCTTGAAGCCAGGCTGATTGATCTTTTGAAAGCGGGGGCTTCCCGTATCGAGCCGCGCTGCCGGCACGCATTGCTCTGTGGAGGATGTACCTGGCAGCATCTCCCTTATGAGGAACAGCTCGCTGTCAAACGCAGGCACGTGGAAGATCACCTGCACCGTATCGGGCGGCTGACCGATGTAATTCCACCGCCCTGTATTCCTTCCCCCAAAGAATTTCATTACCGTAACAAGATGGAATACAGCTTCGGAACTCGTCGGTGGCTGACCGAACAGGAGATGGAAGCCGGGGATGAAATAGAGGATAAACATGTTGCGGTCGGGTTACATGTCCCGGGTCGCCATGACCGTATTCTGAATCTTCATGAATGTCATCTGCAGGAGCCGGTTTCTTATCGGATCATGGATGTGCTGCGTTCATATTCGCTGGAGGAAAACATACCCGCCTACAATAGTTATGAGCATACCGGTTATTTTCGGAATGTGGCGATACGTACCTCAGAATACTTTGATGACCTGATGGTGAACGTGGTAACCTATAGCGACGACGAAGTCCGGATGCGGCAGATTACCTCTTTTCTGCTCGCCCGTTTTCCTGAAATCACAACGGTCGTTAATAATGTAAATGATACCCGTTCGCCCACCGCGGTCGGGCGGTACGAACGGGTTTACCATGGTCCGGGCTACATTCGCGACCGCATCGGGCCGTGTTCGTTTATGATTCATGCCAATACCTTCTTTCAAACCAATACCCGGCAGGCGGAGCGGCTGTACGAGACGGCCGTGGGTTTTGCGGAGATTAAGCCGGAGGATCAGGTGTATGATTTGTATTGCGGAGTAGGCACGCTCACCCTTTATGCCGCCCGGCAGGCAGGAGAAGTGTTTGGCATTGAGATAAACGAGACGGCTGTGGAAAATGCGCGAAGCAATGCCGAAACGAACGGAGTGTCTAATTGCCGGTTTCTGCAGGGAGACATGAAGGATTTATTTACTGATGAGATGATCGGACAGTATGGCCGGCCGGATGTAGTTATTACCGATCCTCCGCGCTCGGGTATGCATCCCGATGTTCTGACGCAACTGATCCGCCTGAGGCCGGATCGCCTGGTTTATGTGAGCTGCAACAGCGCCACGCTGGCCCGTGACCTCAAAGAGCTGAACGGCATCTATGAGGTCACTGATGTTCAGCCGATCGATATGTTCCCACAGACTTATCATATAGAAACCGTGGCCGGGCTGCGGCTCAGAAACTAAGATATTATGACAAAGGCACTCATGCCTGGACATTATTTTCGTGATATTGAGGAAATGTTGAATAAAAGGATAACCTTTCAGCGACCGTCCTTCAGCCGTCGGCTTCTGGGGATCCGGCTGCGGCGGGACGTTAAGCGTTAAAATTCTGAAACATGTATAGGATTGCAGGATACCGCCTTCTCGCTTCATTGATGTTGGTGACGTTTTTGTCGGCATCATGTGCATTGGACCACGCCGGACGGAAAGGGACGGATGCTCCTGGCCCGGATCCGGAAATCCAAAAAATGCTCAGCCGGATTTCTGCCGATTCCATTAAAGCGGATATTCAGAAACTTGTCGGCTTCAAAACACGGCATACCCTTTCCGATACCCTGAGCGGGACCACCGGTATCGGGGCCGCCCGGCGATGGATCAAGAGCAGGTTCGATGCTTACAGCCGGGAGTCCGGCGGACGCCTGAAGGCCGGATATGAAGGATATATTCAGTCTCCGGAAGCAAGAATCGATCGCTCGACGAAGATTGTGGATGTCATAGCCGTTTTGCCGGGCGCGCAAACCGGGTCCTCCGGCCGAATCTACCTCGTCAGCGGACATTACGACTCGAGGGTTTCCGATGTTATGGACCGGACGTCCTATGCACCGGGTGCCGATGATGATGCATCGGGCACGGCTGTAGTCATGGAGATGGCCCGGGTAATGTCGAAGTATAAATTTGATGCCACAATCATTTTTGCTGCGGTAGCCGGTGAAGAGCAGGGGTTGTACGGCTCAAAATATCTGGCAAAGGTAGCCCGCAAGCGCGACTGGAACATAGCCGCCATGTTTAATAACGATATTGTCGGGAGTCCGGTGGGCGGAGAAGGGCACAGGGACCCGGATCTGGTTCGCGTTTTCGCCCGGGGAATCCCGGCAGGGAAAGAACTCACAGATTATGATCGTACGTTACTGCGTACCGGCGGCGAAAATGATACTCCGCCGAGGGAACTGGCGCGGGAAATCATGTTTGCAGCCAAAAAGTATGATACCGGCATGAATGTAATGATGATTTACCGGAGCGACCGCTATCTGCGGGGAGGTGATCATTTGTCTTTTCTGGCACAGGGATATCCGGCGGTTCGTTTTACCGAGCCTCATGAAAACTTTCGGCATCAGCATCAGGATGTGAGGATTGAAAACGGGGTTCAATACGGCGATCTGCCGAAATTTGTGGATTACAATTATATCGCCCGGGTGGCACGCGTGAATGCCGCCGCTTTTGCCGAGATGGCCGATGCACCTGCATGCCCCCGCAATCCCCGGATCAGGGCCGGCCGGCTGACCAATAATACTACGCTCAGGTGGGCCGCCAATGACGAACCCGACCTGGCAGGATACCGGATTGTCTGGCGCCAAAGCTCTGCTCCGGACTGGCAGAAGGCCAGGTTTGTCGGGAATGTCACTTCCTGTACCCTGAGAGGAGTTTCAAAGGATAATTACCTCTTTGGCATCCAGGCCGTTGATAAAGAGGGCCATGTAAGTCCGGCTGCTTATCCAATGCCGGATTTCGGGCGTTGACGGTTGTTTGTTGTCTGTTGTTAGTTGAAGGTTTGCCCCGTCCTGAATAGAGTTGACAATTGTTAGCACAGGATTCATCTTTTACAAACAACAAACAACAAACAACAAACAACAAACAACAAACAACAAACAACAAAC
>CAZNHE010000070.1:0-15546 GCA_964572735.1 uncultured Chitinophagales bacterium
TTGCCCAGGAGTATATCGGCGGCTGGTACCTGTTGAATTAACTCCATTAAAAACTTTAATTCATAAATAAGTTTTTTAACTTGTATAAAATGGCCGTATATAGCCTGTGTTAGATGTTCATTAAAAACCTTATTCTTATGAGACTGCGCACCCTTCTTACTCCTTCCTTTATGATCATGTTAACTTTAGCTTCATGCCAAGAGGCTAAAAAGATGAATATCGGTCCCTTAACTCTTTCAACTTCTACACCCGGTAAAGGGGAAAAAATAAATATACAATATCAGGTGGATAGCGGTAAACCGGATGGCACACCTGATCTGGAGGGGACGCTTTATTATGTGGTAAAAAAGAAGCTTTATGCAGCGGATATTTCCCTGAACAAATCCGACAGCATGTGGGACGGCTCTTTCACTTTACCGGACAGCGCCCAGGCTTTCGGTTTGAAATTTTCAAACCGGGGTCAAACGGATAAAAATAGCGGAGAGGGGTATATTTTCCCGGTTTATAACCGGTCCGGGAAGCCGGTTGACGGAGCGTTCACTGCCGAAAGTGAATTTTACAATGGGATCGGCGGATCTCTTTTGAGGCTGAAGCAAAATCCCGATACCGCCCTCGCTCTGCTTCAACATGAATTTGCCTTACACCCCGGAATGAAACAGGTATGGCGGGACACCTATCTCTATACGCTGTTGGCTGCTAAAAAGACTTCTGCATACCCGGAAGTTCAAACCGCTATCAAGCAGATGCTTTCCGATACAAGTGCAACGGAAAGTGATTATATGACGGCACGCAGCTTGTATGCGAGAATGAGAATGAGGTCGTTGGAAGATTCACTGCAAAATATCATTCTGAAAAAATACCCGCAGGGAATGCAGGCTGAATATGAACAGTACAAAGCTCTTCTACATCGAAAAAACGCAGACAGTATGGCAGTCTTATATGCCCGATTTAAACAAAAATTTACGGCAGGTGGTACTAACAGTAATACGGTTCACCTAAAATCATATATGTCATATATGTTATATCGTATAGCCCTCGCTTATGGAAAGGCAAAACAATACAACAAATTCAAACAATATGCCTTCCAAATTACAGATAAGCGGACCCGGGCGGCAGCTTATAACCAGATAGCCTGGGATCTGGCGCAAAAAGGGAAAAACCTTTCCTTTGCCGACACTATTTCCAGAGCATCTATGGATTTGATGCAACAACTGATGGATCACCCCGGCAACGGGAAGCCGACTTATTACACCGGCGAAGGCTGGGCCAAAGCCCTCCGGCCAAATTATGGAAATTACGCTGATACCTATGCCATGATCCTGGAAAAAAAGGGAAATTACCAAGATGCCCTGGCTTATCAGAAAAAAGCGGTGGGTTTCACTCACGGGAATAACCCTGCTATCGATACACGATATGCCGAATATCTGACCAAGACAGGCAGGTATACCAAGGCTCAAAAAGCGATAGAAAAATTTATAACAGAAGGTAAATCATCCCCAAAGATGACGGATTACCTCAAAACAGCCTTTTCCAGACAACAAGGATCTGCCGAGGGATTTGACGCTTATTTATCGGCACTGGAAGCTACAGCCAATAAAAAAATGAGAACTAAACTCAAAGGTGAAATGATAGACAAACCTGCACCCGCCTTCGACCTGCCTGATTTAAAGGGAAATCATATTTCTCTTTCTTCACTGCGTGGAAAAGTAGTAATCGTTGATTTCTGGGACACATGGTGCGGCCCCTGTAAAGCTTCCTTCCCCGGCATGCAAAAAACCATTACAAAATTCAAAAATGATCCGGACGTCATATTCCTGTTTATTGATACCTCGGAACGCACGCAACCGGCTGTCAGGACAAAACAAGTAACTGATTTTATTACCAAAAATAAATATCCCTTTCATGTTTTGCTTGATCAGCCACAACCCAAAGACAGCACCCAATTTCGAATTTTGAATAAATATGGTGTAATAGGCATTCCTACCAAATTTGTTATTGACCCTCGCGGGCATATTCGTTTTAAATCCGTTGGCTTTAGCGGAAGCGCTGATGGAGAAGCCCGGAAGTTGAGTGTGATGATAGCAATGGCGAATTCCTGATGCGGAGAATTTCCCGGTTCGATTTCAGAGCAAGGATTAACGATTTTTGATTTGAGAATACCGGAAGCAGAGCTTCCGGCGTTACGTTCCCAGGCAGAGCCTGGGAACGAGGAGGAGTGCAAAATCAACTCTGATTCACATCAACCTCATTCGGAACAAACTTATCCGTCACGCAGCCTTCTGAGGCTGACGAAACCAGCCGGGCGTATTTATAAAGCGACCCGCTCTTCACGCGAAGCTCAGGCTGTTTCCAGGCGGACCTGCGTTTTGCCATTTCTTCATCCGATATTTCAAGAGTCATCGTGCGTTCAGCCGCATCAATAACAATAGTGTCTCCATTCCGGATGAGGGCAATGGCTCCGCCAACCTGGGCCTCCGGGGTCACGTGACCGATTACAAAACCGTGCGTTCCTCCCGAAAAGCGCCCGTCGGTGATTAAAGCCACGCTTTTCCCCAGTCCCGCTCCCATAATAGCGGCTGTAATAGACAACATCTCGCGCATGCCGGGTCCCCCCTTTGGCCCTTCATAGCGGATCACAATCACATCGCCCGGCACGACCTCGCCATTCTGGATGGCTGCCAGGCTGTCTTCTTCCGAGTCAAAAACTTTGGCGGGTCCGGAAAAGACTTCGCCCTCCTTACCTGTAATCTTGGCTACCGCGCCCTCCGGACAAAGATTCCCGTACATGATCTCAATATGTCCTTTTTTCTTGATCGGACTGGAAACCGGGTGCACAATCGGCTGCCCCTCCAGGAGGTCCGGCAAATCCGCAAGATTTTCCTCCAGTGATCGGCCGGTTACAGTCAGACAGGAGCCATCCAGGAATCCTTCCTTCAATAAAAGTTTCTGAACGGCAGGCACTCCACCGACATTATAAAGATCTTCCATCACGTATTTACCACTCGGTTTCAGATCCGCCAGGTAAGGTGTGCGATCGCTGACCTCCTGGAAATCGTCAATGGTGAAAGGTATACCGGCTGAATAAGCCATTGCCAGCAGATGCATCACGGCGTTCGTCGAGCCGCCGAGAGCAATTACCACGGCTACGGCGTTTTCAAATGCCGTGCGGGTCATGATATCCGAGGGTTTGATATCCCGTTCAAGCAGCGTAAACATGGCCCTGCCGACCTGCCGGCACTCTTCAACTTTCCTGGCATGCGTAGCCGGAATCGATGAACTGTACGGCAGGCTCATGCCCAGCGTTTCGATTGCCGAAGCCATGGTATTGGCCGTGTACATCCCCCCGCAGGCACCGGCACCGGGACAGGCGTGATGCAAAACTTCCAGCAGCTGGGTTTCATCGATCTCTTTAGACAAAAACTGCCCGTATGATTCAAACGCAGAGACCACATCCAGCTTCCGTCCGTTCAGATGTCCCGGGCGAATGGTTCCGCCGTAGATCATGATAGAAGGCCGGTTCACCCGTGCCATAGCCATCACGGTTCCCGGCATATTCTTGTCGCACCCGGCAATGGAGATATTGCCGTCGTACCACTGGGCACGCATCACTGTCTCAATCGAATCAGCTATAAGATCCCTCGACTGGAGCGAATACTTCATTCCTTCGGTTCCCATCGATATGCCGTCACTCACGCCGATGGTATTGAAAATGAGTCCGATCAAACCCGCTTCGTCGACACTTTCCTTAACGTGTTCCGCCAGCCCATTCAGATGCATATTGCAGGTATTGCCCTCCCATCCGGTACTGGCAATCCCCACCTGCGCCTTCTCCATATCCGCATCGGAGAACCCCACTCCGTATAGCATGGCCTTTGAACCGACCTGGGACTGACGCTGGGTTAAGCGGGAACTGTATTTGTTTAATTTCGAATTCATAGGATGTTAAAGATTGCAGGTTGAAAGTTGCAGGTTGCCGGTTGCTGTTGACGGGTGAAAAGTAGTATAAAAAACGCAAAAGAGCACCGAAAAATACCGCACGCCGATTGGCTTCTTCTGTTTTTAGGATTTCGCATTCACCATATTAATTTTATTAGTATAAATATATATTTTATTTAAAATAAATATTTTTGGAAGGGATTTTATATTTAATTTCCATCATTTCATTTGCAAAAATTCATGAGGAATATCATTGTATATCGTCTGGCAATTTCAGGGGAGCGGCTTCTGTTTATTCGGAAGAGCAGGATCAAAAATGAGCCGACTTTCTGATAAAAGCCCTCTTCGGATTTATCCCGGCCCCGAATTTCCGGTTTCTTTTCCGATACCGGGATGACAAATTATATTTTATATAAACACATATTTATAATAAGCATAGCTCTTATATTAGACTAAAAATGTTTCGCAACAGTATACATTTATTGTCGCAACAGCCGAGAAATATGAAAAATAAACTTGACACAAAAAATAAGGTTATATACCTTATCGTATTGTGTTTTATGTACTGATCGAAAATTTAGACAGAGATCAAAGTTGACTACCCATAACCAATACATGGCTGCCGGCGCATCTGCCGGTTCAGAAACCCGCGGTTTTACCAATCGTGTGCTGTTATTGCTTTCTCTGATTTCGATCATACTTGTCTCCCTGCCTGCTTCAGGACTGTTAACACCCGTCTTGCTTATGGTCCTGCTGATTATTGTAGGTAACATCTCTGGCCTAGTCCTAATTCTAATTAACCGTTAACATATTGCCAGAGGTTATTCTCCAATAATCCAACCTTCCCAAACCGCGATTTACTGATTCAAGAATGACCTCTGGCAGGAAAAGTATATGCCACAACTAACGAGGTCATATGAACAACGAAGCAACCCAACTTAAGTCCGGAACCATCAGCGGGGTAAATCCTGCGCCGATTTCGAAACCCAATGCGGCACGTGAACTCACCGGAGCCGAGATCCTTGTGGAAACACTGCTTGATCTTGGAGTGGATACGGTATTCGGCTACCCGGGAGGAGCCGTTCTTCCCATCTATGATACGCTTTTTAAAAAGCCGGAGCTCCGCCACATCCTGATCCGGCACGAGCAGGGCGGCACCCATGCCGCCGACGGATACGCCCGGGCAACAGGTAAACCCGGGGTCGTACTGGTCACTTCCGGACCGGGAGGCACCAATACCGTCACCGGCATTGCCACGGCCGCCATCGACTCGATCCCCCTGGTTGTGTTTACCGGGCAGGTGGCCACCAGCCTGATCGGTAACGACGCCTTTCAGGAAGCGGATATTGTCGGCATCACCCGGCCCATCACAAAGCACAGTTATCTTGTGAAAGACGCCGGCGAGCTGGAGCATGTCATCCGGGAGGCCTTCCACATTGCGACAAGCGGCAAGCCGGGTCCCGTGCTCATCGACCTGCCCAAGGATATGGTAACTTCAATGGGAAAATACACCGGCGCCCGCCACATCCACATTCAAAGCTATCGCCCGGTTACCCGCGGCCATTACAGCCAGATTGTGAAGGCGGCGGAGCTGTTAAGCAATGCCAAACGCCCCCTCATTTACGCCGGCGGTGGCGTTCTTCGCGGAGGTGCCTGGAAAGAACTGGCCGATTTCGCCGTTCGTACCAACATCCCGGTAACAACTACCCTTATGGGACTGGGCTGCTTCCCGGAAAAGAACCCGCAATCACTGGGTATGCTGGGGATGCATGGCACATGGTACGCCAATATGGCTATGACCGAATGTGACGTTCTGCTGGCTGTCGGAGCACGATTTGACGACCGCGTCACCGGCCGCCTCAGCGGGTTTTCTCCTCATTCCAGAAAAATCCATATTGATATCGATCCCTCCTGTATCGCCAAAAATGTCCCCGTGGAACTCCCCATCGTGGGCGATGTCAAGAATGTGCTCCCCGAGCTGGATCGTTATGCCAAAAAGCCGGAAATAGATGAATGGTGGGCAACCATCCACAAATGGCAAAAGGAGCATCCGCTCAGTTCTCCCAAATCGGCAGGCAGCATCATGCCACAGCACATGATTGAGGCAATCGCCGAGGCTACAAAGGGAGAAGCCATTGTGGTAACCGACGTCGGCCAGCATCAGATGTGGGCGGCACAGTTGTATAAGTACAACCACCCGCGCTCTTTCATCAGCTCGGGCGGATTGGGCACGATGGGCTACGGATTCCCTGCCGCCATGGGCGCGGCAATTGCTTGTCCGGACCGGACGGTTGTCTGCATCACCGGCGACGGCGGATTCCAGATGACCTCTTTTGAACTGGCCACCTGTGTTGAAAACAAAATTCCGGTTAAAGTGGCCATCATGAATAACGGCTACCTGGGTATGGTTCGCCAGTGGCAGGAGTTCTTCTTCGGCAAGCGGTATTCTCATTCCGATCTGCGGTCGGGGAATCCCGACTTTGTGAAACTGGCCGAAAGTTACGGAGCTGCCGGTTTCCGGATAACCAAGCCGGAGGAAATGAAACCCGTACTTGAAAAAGCGCTGGAAATCAACGACCGTCCGGTTGTCATGGATTTCCAGGTGGTACAGGAGGCCAACTGCTATCCGATGGTTCCTGCCGGCGCAGCCCTGAACGAAATGGTTGAGGAACCTTCATGAGCATAACCAAAGTCGACTTCACTAACGGCGTGGAAAAAAAGAATAACCAGAGCACCAGGCACACAATCACTGTCCTGGTAGCTCACAATCTGAACGCCCTCTCGCGTATCATCGGCATGTTCAGCGGCCGGGGATTCGATATCGAAAGTATCAGCCTCGGAGAAGGACTGGAACCGGGCCTGGCACGAATCACGATCATCACTCAGGGAGATGAACGCATCGTAGAACAGATCACCAAACAGCTGCACAATGTCATTGATGTGATCAAGGTCAAGGACCTGACTTTCGAGCCCTTCATCGCACGTGAACTGGCACTGATCAAGGTCTCGGCGCCGCCTTCCAAACGTTCGGAAATCATGCAGATCGTCAATGTATTCCGGGCCAAGATCATAGATATCAGCCCGGATAAACTCACCGTTGAGGTGACCGGCAACGGCGATAAGGTCAACGCCGCACTTGGTATGCTGCGCCAGTTCGGCCTGGTCGAGGTCGCCCGCACAGGCAGCGTTGCCCTTAAAAGAGAATTTTCCGGAGAAACATCCATCTCTTCCTGATTGAATACAAACAGAAGAGCATTAATAGAGTATTAATTATGAGATAGATAATGCATTCATGGTTTTTCGGGAGCTTCCTCAATGCTCAATGCTCAATGCTCAAAAAAAAATAGAAACAACTATAGTGATCATCTTAAAAAAATAGTGATGCAAGCAAAATCATATTATGATTCCGACGCGGATTTAAACCTGTTGTCCGACAAAACGGTAGCCATTCTGGGATATGGAAGCCAGGGCCATGCCCATGCTCTGAACCTGAAAGACAGTGGAGTGAAAGTGGTAGTCGGGCTCCGCAAGGAAAGTTCTTCCTGGAAAAAGGCGGAAGCCACCGGATTGAAAGTGCTGGAAACGGCTGAAGCAGCAGGTCTGGCAGATATCATTATGGTGCTCGTGCCGGATCAGACCCAGGTTGAGGTTTATGAAAAGGATATCCTGCCTAATCTCGAGAAAGGAAACGCCCTCGTCTTCGCCCATGGATTTAACATCCACTTCAGCCAGATCAAACCGCCTGAAGATGTAGATGTGTTCATGATTGCGCCTAAAGGTCCGGGGCACCTGGTGCGGCGGGTCTACAGCGAAGGGTCAGGCGTTCCGTGCCTGGTTGCCGTCCATCAGGATCATAGCGGAAAAGCCAAAGATCTGGCCCTTGCTTACGCCAAAGGCATCGGGGGAACCCGCGCCGGAGTGATTGAAACCACCTTTAAGGAAGAAACGGAAACCGATCTCTTCGGGGAACAGGTCGTTCTTTGCGGTGGAACCACCGAATTGATCAAAGCGGGTTTCGAAACGCTGGTCAACGCAGGTTATCAACCCGAGATCGCCTTTTTCGAATGTCTGCATGAACTGAAACTGATCGTCGACCTGCTCTACGAAGGAGGCATCGCACGAATGTACTATTCGGTCAGCGATACTGCCGAATACGGAGGAATGACACGCGGACCGAAGGTGATTGATGCCGATACGAAGAAACGGATGGTCAAGATTTTATCCGATATCCAGGATGGAACCTTCGCACGTGATTTCATCCTCGAAAACAAAGCCGGCCGGCCCGGACTGGAAGCCCTGCGCGCCCAGCACAGAGATCTCCTCGTCGAAAAAGTCGGCGGCAGGTTACGTAAAATGATGAATTGGATGCCCCAGGAAGCATAAAAGCATCTAAGTTGTCAACTATTTTTTGTCGGCACACTCAAAGACAAATACGAAAGCCATGAACAAGCCATTGATAAAGATCTTCGATACCACACTCAGAGACGGAACGCAAGGCGAAAAGATATCCTTTTCGGCAGACGACAAAATACGTATTGCAGAACGCCTGGACGAGTTTGGTATTCACTATATTGAAGGTGGATGGCCCGGCTCGAATCCCAAGGATATGGCTTTCTTTGAGAAAGCCCGGAAGAAGAACTTCCGCAACAGCAAGATCGTCGCATTCGGCAGTACACACCATGCCGGTCGTGAGCCTTCCGACGATCCCAACCTGCAGGGACTGATCCAGGCCGACACACCGGCGGTCTCTATCTTTGGCAAGTCATGGCTTCTGCACGTGAAGGAGGCTCTCAACATTACCGCTGAAGAGAACCTCAAAATCATTTATCAAACGATAGATTACCTGAAAAAGCACGGCAGGGAAGTAATCTACGATGCCGAGCACTTCTTCGACGGTTACAAGAATAACCCGGATTATGCCATCAAAACGCTTTTGGCCGCTCAGGAAGCAGGTGCCGACGTGCTGGTGCTCTGCGATACCAACGGCGGTTCCATGCCCAATGAAATCTCTCGGATCGTCGGTGAGGTAAGGCAACGTACTTCCACACCTCTGGGGCTTCATCCTCATAATGATTGCGAGCTGGCCGTAGCCAACTCCCTTGCTGCGGTTCAGGCCGGATGTGTCCATATCCAGGGAACGATCAACGGTTATGGGGAGCGGTGCGGAAACGTCAATCTTTGCTCGGTGATCGCCAACCTGCAGATCAAACAACATTATCACTGCGTTCCCGATGAACACCTCAATCGCCTGACCAGCCTTTCACGGTTTGTGAGTGAGATGGCGAATCTGAGTCCTGATAACAAGCTTCCTTTCGTGGGAAGCAGCGCTTTTGCCCATAAAGGCGGCGTGCATGTAAGTGCCGTAATGAAAAATGCACGGACTTATGAACATATTGAACCGGAACTGCTCGGCAACCATCGCAGGGTGCTTGTTTCCGATTTGTCGGGAAAGAGCAACGTCAGTTATAAAGCTGAAGAGCTCGGCATACAACTGGATGGCGATAAGCACGATATCCCGAAGATCGTCCGCAGGCTCAAGGATATGGAGAACGAAGGATATCAGTTTGAAGCGGCGGAAGCTTCTTTCGAGCTGCTGGTCAGGAAGATGACCGAGCCCTGGAAGGACTTCTTTCAGCTGGAAGGGTTCCGCGTTATCGTCGAGAAAAACGGCGATGAGGAATCACGTTCGGAGGCAACCATCCGCTTATTTGTCAACGGACGCAAGGAACACTGCGCCGCTGAAGGAAACGGTCCTGTACACGCTCTCGACGGCGCCATGCGCAAGGCGCTTCACAAGTTCTATCCGGAGATCCGGGAAACACAGCTCACCGATTACAAAGTGCGCGTCCTCAATGAAAAGGAGGGTACCGGAGCTAATGTGCGGGTTTTAATCGACTCGGGCAGCAACGAAAAATCCTGGGGAACCGTCGGTGTCTCTCCTAACATCATTGAGGCGAGCTGGCAGGCATTGTCGGACAGCTACAGCTATTACCTGAGTAAAAACCAAGAACCAACCCTGAAGAATAACACCTCTCATGCTAAAAATGCAGCTAAAACTACACTGGAATCTAACTGACGGGCTATATTTGCAAAGTCCTCTGAACGACTTGTCCATCTTCCACAAATATTCACCCATCCGGCAGGTGGGAATTTTTATAGAAACGTAGACTTCAACCAATTTTGACCACCATGGAAAACCGAATCAGCATTTTTGATACCACATTGCGCGACGGAGAACAGTCGCCCGGCTACAGCATGAATCAGGAGGAAAAGATCCGCATGGCCATGCAACTGGAAAAGCTACGCGTCGATGTTATAGAAGCCGGTTTTCCAATCGCTTCTGACGGTGATTATAACGCGGTTAAGGAAGTCGGAAAGCGGATCAGCGACTGTAAGGTGGCAGCCCTTTGCCGGACCAAACGTGAAGATATTGAACGTGCTGCAGACGCCCTTCAATATGCAAAAACCCCTCTGGTTCATATCTTTGTCGCTACTTCCGACATTCATATGAAGTACAAACTCAAGAAAACCCGCTCCGAGGTTCTTGAATCGGCTGTCGCTTCGGTTGAACTGGCTCGTTCTTATTATGATGATGTCGAGTTTTCCTGCGAAGATGCCACACGGAGCGAACCGCAATTCCTGTACGAGATTCTCACGGCAGCCATCAATGCGGGAGCACGCGTTGTCAATATTCCCGATACGGTGGGTTATTCCCTCCCATGGGAATACGGTCAGTTTATCAAAGGTATCCGGGAAAATGTTCCCAATATCGACAAAGCGGTGATCAGCACCCATTGCCATAACGACCTCGGACTGGCGGTGGCTAATTCGCTTTCGGCCATCCGGAACGGGGCGCGGCAGATCGAATGTACGATCAACGGCATTGGCGAGCGGGCCGGAAACGCCTCTCTTGAGGAAATCGTGATGGCCATTCAGACACGCCAGACCGCATTTGCCGAATATACCGACGTTAATTCAGAAGAAATCTTCGCCTCAAGCTGCCTGCTGACGGATATAACCGGTAAATCCGTCCAGCCGAATAAGGCCATTGTCGGGGCAAACGCTTTTGCACATGAAGCGGGAATCCATCAGCATGGGGTTCTCAACAACCCGATGACTTACGAGATCATGACTCCGCAATCGGTGGGTATTACCGCCAACCGCCTTGTGCTCGGCAAGCATTCGGGCCGGGCAGCCTTACGCCAGAAACTCGAGGCTCTGGGGTGTCCCCTCTCCGGCGAAGCCCTGGATGACATCTACCGGAAATTCACGGCCCTGGCCGACGAGAAAAAGATAGTTCCCGACAGTGAAATACTGCAGTTGATTTCGGGCGGTCCCCACAACGGCAAAGCACGGCAATCGCGTTCGGCCTGAGGATGGAATCTGCCGCCACTATTACCATATCATTAGAATTACACATTGATTAGTTACAAGGAGAAGGTAACCGATGAAAATGACTCTCACAGAAAAGATTTTAGCCAAACACAGCGATAAACCCTATGTAGAGCCGGGCGAGAGCGTCTGGGTGAACGTCGACGTGCTGATGACCCACGATGTTTGCGGACCGCCGACTATTTCTATTTTCAAGAAAGAGTTCGGGGAAAACGCCCGCGTATGGGATCGTGACAAACTGGTTATTTTTCCGGATCATTATATTTTCACGAAGGATAAATATGCCAACCGCAACATCGATATCCTGCGTGCTTTTGCTGCGGAACAATCACTGCCCAATTTTTATGACGTCGGCACCCCGCGTTATAAAGGAGTCTGCCACATCGCACTCCCTGAAGAAGGATACACCCGGCCCGGCGAGGTGCTTTTCGGAACCGACTCGCACACCTGTACCGCCGGGGCGTTCGGCCAGTTCGCCACAGGTATCGGCAATACCGATGCGGCGTTTATTATGGGCACGGGAAAACTGTGGGTGAAAGTCCCTGAAACGATGCGTTTCTATTTCGAAGGAGACGCACTCCCGCCCTATATCATGGCCAAGGATATCATCCTCCAGATTATCGGTGATATCGGCGTCGACGGTGCTACTTACCGGGCTATGGAGTTCGCAGGTCCGGGAATCAAAGCCATGGATATGGAATCGCGAATGACGCTGACCAACATGGTTATCGAAGCCGGCGGAAAAAACGGCGTGGTGGAAGCCGATGAGCGCACCGAAGATTACGTCAAATCGCGCACCGACCATCCGTTTGAAGCAATCAAAGGCGATGACGACGCCAACTACCACAGCGTCTACCATTATAAGCTGGAAGATATGGAACCGATGGTTGCCAAACCGCACAGTCCGGATAACAAAGCCAAAGCCCGTGAAGTTGAGGGCACTCCCCTTACCCGCGCCTACATCGGCTCCTGCACCGGCGGCAAACTCTCGGATTTCCGGGCCGCAGCCGAAATCATCCAGGGACACGACCTGGCTCTTGATACTTTTATCGTTCCCGCCACCACAGAAATAGCGGAAGGCCTGGGGAAAGAATCGGTCAACGGTCAGACTTTACTGGAGATCTTTGAAAACGCCGGATGCCAGATCGGGCGAGCCTCCTGCGCGGCCTGTCTCGGCGGACCTGAAGACACGTTTGGCCGCCTCAATGGTGAGGAGGTCTGTATCTCAACAACAAACCGGAATTTCCCGGGGCGGATGGGGTCTAAAAAATCGCAGGTGTACCTGGCCTCACCCTATACGGTCGCGGCATCGGCCATCACCGGCACAATCACGGATCCGAGAGAATTTCTCAATTGACTACTTCTAAAGAAACCACAAAGTTCACAATGGAATGCACAAAGACCACCAAGGACAATTCAATTTCACCTATTGGTGCTTCGTGCCAGCTTTGCGCTCTTTGTGGTTAAAAAATAAGCGACGTTCTCAATTGGACACACGTCGTTTTTCGGAATAATCATCAATTTTAAGGAAAAAGAATGGCACAGAATATTGTGAAGGGAAAGGCCTTTGTTTTAGGAAGAAATATTGACACCGATCAAATCATACCGGCTCAGCACCTGGTTTACAGCCTGAATGATCCGGAAGAACGGAAATTCTACGGACGATATGCCCTGTCGGGCGTGCCTGATGCAGAATCGGGACTGCCGCAGGGAGGCATCCCGCTGGTTCCTGAGGATGCGTTTGAGTCGGAATTCCGGATCGTGGTCGGCGGCCCCAATTTCGGGTGCGGTTCTTCCCGGGAGCATGCTCCAGCCGCTCTTCAGATTGCCGGAATCGAGGCGATCATCGCCCCTACTTACGCCCGTATTTTCTACCGCAACGCCGTTGACGGCGGTTTCGTGGTTCCTTTTGAGAGCCTGGAGGACCTGAGCAGTGAAGTTCATACTTATGATGAGCTTGAAATCGACAAGGATGAACGAATCCTCAGAAATCTGACTCAGGACAAAACCTATAAACTGAAACCGCTGGGCAGCGTGGAAGACATCGTCTCTGCCGGAGGCATTTTTGCTTACGCCCGCAAGATGGGGATGGTTCCCCAGAAAGAAAAAGCAGCGAGCTGAAGTATGCAGAAAAAACGCATTACCGTTCTGCCGGGCGACGGCATCGGACCTGAAGTCACCCGCGAAGCTATCCGTGTGCTGAAAACAACGGGCGAAAAGTACGACCTTACCTTCGATTTCGGGGAACTTCCCTTTGGCGGTGCTGCCATCGATCAGTACGGCGCTCCGATTAATGATGAACTCATCCGGACCTGCAAAGCGTCGGACGCCGTTCTTTTGGGAGCGGTCGGTGGTCCCAAATGGGATGATCAGCCCGGCGACAAACGGCCGGAAGCAGGACTTCTGGGCATCCGCAACGCCCTGGAGTTGTATACCAACCTGCGGCCCGTAAAAGTATATGATGCTCTGGCAGAGGCCTCCACTCTGAAGCAGGAAGTCATCCGGGACGTGGATCTGCTGGTTGTCAGGGAGCTTACCGGCGGGATCTACTTCGGCAGGCCCCGGCTGACCGAGCAGGTCGATGGTGAGGAACGGGCTGTCGATACCATGGAATACCGCACCTCGGAGATTGAACGCATTGCTGTGGCCGCCTTCGAAGCCGCCAGGCTGCGCAACAAACGCGTCTGCTCAGTGGACAAATCCAATATCCTGGATACCTCACGCCTCTGGCGGAAAACCGTTGACAGGACAGCCGGACAATATCCCGATGTCACTCTGGAACATCTGCTCGTGGACAACTGTGCCATGCAACTGGTACGTAACCCCGGCCAGTTCGACGTCATCGTCACCGAGAATATGTTTGGAGATATTCTCAGCGATGAAGCCGCCATGCTCACCGGATCAATCGGAATGCTCCCCTCTGCCAGCCTGGGCGACGGAACCGGACTTTATGAGCCCGTCCACGGATCGGCTCCGGATATTGCGGGAACAGGGAAAGCCAACCCCTTGGCAGCCATTGCCTCGGCGGCTCTTCTCTTCCGCTATTCGCTGGGTCTGGATGAGGCCGCCCGGGACATCGAAAAGGCCATACAGACATTGCTTCAGCAGGGATACCGAACGGCTGACATCGCCTCAGATTCAACAAACGAGTCCGCGATTTTGAGTACATCCGCGGTGGGTGACAAAATCACGGCATTGATCAGTCAGGAACAAGCCAATTTTCAGGAGAAACTTTAATATGGAAAACAGTGAGACCATAGAAACCGAGACCCGGGAAACCGGTCGTCTGAAACTCACTATCAAAAAACGGGAAACCAGCCGGATCAAACAATATAACCTGGATGACCCGGGGTTCGGAAAGGTGTTTTCCGATCACATGTTTGTCATGGATTACCGGGACGGCCGGTGGCAGGATCCGGAAATTGTCCCATTCGGAAAGATCGAAATCCTCCCGTCACTTGCAGCGCTGCATTATGGCCAGTCTCTTTTTGAGGGACTAAAGGCTATGCGAAGCAGCAACGGCGGGGTCAACATCTTCCGGCCCGATATGCATTACCGGCGCCTGAACAAGTCGTGCCGCCGTATGTACATCCCTGAGATCGATGAGTCCGTATTTATGGAAGCTCTGGAAGCACTTATCCGCCTTGACCACAAATGGGTGCCGGATAAGAGAGGAAATGCGCTGTATGTGCGCCCTTTCATCTTCGCCTCCGACGAAAACCTCGCCGTAAATACATCTGCAACCTATAAATTCTTCATTATCACATCGCCGGTGGGTGCCTATTATAAAGAGGGCATCAACCCGGTCAGCCTGGTCACACCCGGTGAATATGTTCGCTCGGTGAAGGGAGCAAGCGGAGATACGAAGATACCGGGGAATTACGGAGTAACCATCCTGCCCGCCGCACTAGCCAAGAAAAGAGGCTTCACCCAGGTGATGTGGCTTGATGCCGTCGAACACAAATACATTGAAGAAGTTGGTACGATGAATATCTTCTTCAAAATCAATGACCGGCTGATCACTCCCCCGCTGCAGGGTACTATCCTGGGCGGGATCACCCGCGATTCGGTTATTCATCTGGCAAAAGGCTGGGGGATACCGGTTGAGGAACGGCGCATCTCAATCGACGAGGTGTTCCAGGCATCGGCCGACGGCACGTTGCAGGAAGCTTTCGGATCGGGAACCGCCGCCGTCATTTCCCCGGTCGGCCGCATTGA
>CAZNHE010000071.1:0-15375 GCA_964572735.1 uncultured Chitinophagales bacterium
AACGGACCAAAATGCATCTCCTCTTCCGTCCCCTCGAGGGGACCACAGGGGTGTTAAACAAGCATTATCATCAGGCAACGAGGATAAAAGGGAGTCACATTCTTTCCCATAACACGCGTCTGATTCGCCCCGATCCATCGGGGGACACCCATCTCTTCCTCAAGAGAGGATAGGAACCGGGCTTTTATAAACGCTTCTTCCTGTCCCGGATTTCGAACGAACATTGGTATTGCCTTAATCCATGAATAAGCTCAGCTCCTCACTCATAACTGCTACGGACCAACTTATCATCTTCAAAGAAATAGTCTCCTTTTCATCAATTCCATAGTAATCAACATAGAACCAAAAATCATCCATTCTGAATCTTTGTACTCATCCTCATTTTATTTCTAATTTTTCTCACGTGTCGAAAAACGATCAATAGTAACCGAGTAGAAAATCTGCCCCGGTTTTAACTCGGTTGAGGGGAAATTGGCATGGTTCGGCGAATCCGGATAATGCTCCGTTTCCAGCGCGAAGGCCGAGCGAATTTGATAGTGATTTCCGTCTTTCCCTATGGCATTCAGGTAGTTGGAGGTATAGAACTGGACTCCGGGTTCCGTGGTATATACTTCCAGTACGCGGCCGGTCGTGGGTTCATAAACCCGTGCCGCCAGGCTGAGCTGTCCGCGCATTTTCTTGTTCAGCACAAAATTATCATCATAGCCGTGTGCATATTTTATTTGGATGTTGTCTGCATTGATGCGGGCGCCGATTCGGGTCGGCCGGGTGAAATCGAACGGCGTATCTTTGACCGGGGCGATTTGGCCGGTAGGAATCATCGTTGAATCAACCGGGGTGAAGCGGTCGGCGTTGATCATCAGGATGTGATCTGTGATCTTCCCGTTTCCTGCTCCCTTCAGGTTGAAATAGGCGTGATTGGTCAGGTTGATGACGGTCGGCTTGTCTGTTATGGCGGTATATTCTATACGCAGGCTGTTATTTTCGGTGAGTGTGTAGAGCACCTGTACGTGCAGGTTTCCGGGAAATCCCTGATCCATATCTTTGGAATCCAGCGTCAGCAGCAGGTTCCGGCCGTTGAGTTGTCGGGCATCCCAGACCATTGAGTCAAATCCTTTCGTTCCACCGTGCAGGGTGTTTCCACCGCTGTTGATCGGGAGCGAATAAGACTTCCCATCCAGCGTGAATTTACCTTTGGCAATGCGGTTGGCATATCGTCCGACGAGCGCTCCGAAATAGTTGTCCGGTCCGTGCAGATAACCGCTCAGACTGTCATATCCAAGAACGACATCGGCAAAATGTCCGTTTCTGTCGGGAACCCATATTCCCACAATATGGCCTCCGTAATTGGTGATCGCCACCTGCATGCCGTGATCGTTCTGCAGGATGTACAAATCCGTTTGTTTCCCATCGACTGTCTGCCGGAAAGCACTCCGGTCAAGGTTCAAAGCGGGCCTGGATGTCGGATCTCCTGCATGACCGCCCGATTTCTGACATGCAGCAAATGATAATACGATCGATGAGAAGAAAAGAAATCTCTTAAAGGAAACCATGATCAGCCTCATATTCCTCCGGATGTCCTCTGGTAAAATTACAACTCACTTTTTCCTATACAATGAAATGATTACAGGAACATAAGCAAAATTTGACAATGTAGGATAATATCGTCCGGTGATTATTTTTTTTGTGTTTGCCTTGCCCTTTGCGGTTTCCTCTCTCCTGCCGTAAGGATCACACTAATGTCGTGTCGATCATATTCTGTCGGTTTTAGTTCTCGTCCCGAAAATTAGGAGGCAGGAATCATCCAGAGGGTTATACGATAGGTCACACCGGGCTTGATATCAGGCTCGGAAAAGGGAAAACGGGGAAACTACCAAGCCTTCGTCCCGTTAGGGACTTCATATGGGTAGAACATGATTGGTTTTCTGTCATCCTGTGCGTTTAGGTACGGAATATATACCAGTCGATTTAAGGGGTTTTCTGCCAATATCTTATCCCTATGGGATGATGTCGGCAATCGGGATTGATACGGTCGTCGTCTTTTCACGCCCATGTTTTATCCCTGCGGGATGGCACCGGGTTATAGATAAATTTGGGGTACATATTCCTCCTGACGAACTGATCACACGTTACGATGTTACCGGGCTATGGATGAATTGAGAGGACAATATCTGTCAATTATTGCCTGTCGTATATGTTTCTTTTGCAGTGCGTCGAAGTCCCGATATTCGGGGGGGAAAATCGAAACTGACAATTTATCATCGACATCACACTAAGGTTTTGTCCTGGTAATCGGAGAAAGGCTTTTTAATGCTAAAATTAAGCTCATTTTTCATGAAAAAAGCGAGGGAAGTTCTTTGATGGACGAGAGTTCCGCCGAGGGCGTTATGCCGGGATCCGGTTTTCCGTATTTCGCCTTTCCTGTCTGCACCAGGATTCCTGCCGCGCCCGCCTGTTGTGCGCCGCCAACATCGCTCTGCCGGTCGTCACCAATCATGGCGACCTTATCGATCTTTAATCCCATAGATTCGGCAGCCGCCCGGAAGAAAGCTGCAGAAGGTTTCCCCACGATTTCAGCTTCAACATCAGCAGCATATTCGAGAGCGGCCACAAAAGGTCCCGCATCGAGACTCACCCCATCGCCTGTTTTCCAGAATCTGTTTTTCTGAATGGCAATCAGTTTGGCGCCATCAAGCAGATGCCGGAAGGCACGGTTCAGAATATCATAGCTCCATTCTCCGCCCAGATCACCCACTACGACCGCCTCCGGAGCCCGGTCACCTTGTGAAAAGGCCCCGAACTCTTCATGGCACTCTTTTGGGAGGCAAAGCATCACATTCGTAACACCCTGTTCCTTAAGCCGAGAAGCAGCAGCACGCGGGGCGGTAAACAATTGACCGGGTTCTGCCGCTACTCCCATTTCGTTCAGTTGCCGGGCAAGGATGCGGCGCGATCTCCGCGTTGTATTTGTGACAAACCGCCAGGGGATGCCGTGCTCACGGAGAAAATCCAAAGCATCGACGGCGCCGGCGATAAGCCGGCCATTCTCATAGATCGTTCCGTCCAGATCAATTAAAAATCCTTTGGCATTCATCATCATTCGGCTTTAGGTGACAGGTTATAATCATAATAGGGTTTTGGGATGAAATCATCCGTGATTTCTTGCTCTCTCCGTCCCCTGGAGGAGCATACCGTCGACTTCAATTGTTTTTATTACTTTTTCCATTTGACGAGACGCTTCGATCACCGGGTATGACGCAGAGGGAACCGGTTATAAAAGGCTCATTCTTATCCTCCCTTTCCCATAAGGGATGCCTTCGGCAGAGGGAGGTGCAGGTGGGTGCCCCCCCCCAATGGATCGGGACAAATTGGATGGACGCTGTGGGAAAGGATGCGACTCCCTTCTTTATTTTCGTTATCTGATTTCAACGCTTGTCGAACACCTCTGGGGGCTCTCAAGGGGACGAAAGGTTCCCCGGCAGGGATGATTCACGAATTGCCTATCCCTCGCAATTCACAGTGCTATCACTCTGGTCAAGATTATTCCCAAAGGAGTCTGGGAATTCATCCTTCCAAAAAAAATGAAGGATTCTGAAAGCATAACTGAAACAGGGATATTCGAGGATTGGAAATATTATTAAACAAGGATACGCTGTAATCTGCAAGAAATTTTTTTAGAACCTGTCTAAGCAACAGATTTATAGTACGTATCGTATTCTATGGATATCGTATGTTGCGGCCAACAGCTTGTAACGATCAGGAAAATATAATGCAGGCTCCCACAGAGGAATCGTCGAAAACAGAAATTACGGATCAATCTTCTTTTGATGAGATTTGTAATGCATACTCGGAACGAATCCTGAATCTCGCGTTTCGAATGACCGGTGACGTGGAAGCGGCACGCGACCTTACCCAGGATATTTTCCTGAAGGTTTATGAAAAGCTGGATACGTTTGAAGAGCGGTCGCAGATTTACACCTGGATTTATCGCATCGCCGTGAACCATGTGCTGAACTACCTGAAAAAGGAGCGTCGGTACAAATGGATGCGGATCCTGGATAAGCCTGTTCTGGAGGCGTTTCGCGAGGGAAGTATTGAATCGGATTTTCAGGAGATGCTGCGATCCCCGGGAGCGGATCAGCAGATGGAGCGCGATGAGCTGGGAGCGGTGGTGCGTAAGATGATCCACTCGCTCGCTGACAAATATCGCCTGCCATTGATTTTGTTTCGCTACGAGGAACTCAGCTATAAAGAGATTGCCGACGTTATGAATCTCAGTCTGAGTGCCGTGGAGACTCGTATCCACCGGGCGAACAAACAACTCATCGCGAAACTTGAGCCATGGATCGACAAAATTTGAAATCTTTCACAGGTGCAAGTTTATTAACCGCCCGTTGTCTAACCTTCTAAACAATTCAAATAATCATGTCGTCCAAACACGTTATATCGCAATTTCAGAAATGGTTTGAGAATCGGCTCTCGCAGGAAGCCCGCCATAAGATCGACCGGCACCTGGGCGAATGCGGGAAATGCCGGGTATGGTTTGCGAAGATGGAATCTTTGCTGGATTCCCCCGGGAAGCTGATTTTTCCCACACTTGAGGCCGACCCGTTTCTGGCAACGCGGGTCAGGACTATGGCAGAGCGGACCTCGGTCCCGGCCGGCTCGCGACATTGGCTCAAATGGGCTTTGGCTGGGGCAGCCTCTTCCCTGGCTGTTTTGTTAGGCGTAGAGTTGGGACAGGGGCTTTATTCAGCCACGCAATCTAACGCTGCGCAGGGGATCGTTACAACGTATTATCAGGCTTTTTCCCAGCAGGGGATAGATGACCAGTGGCAGGATGTCCTGCAAATCAACGGGAGCATCGATCAATGAAAGTCAGGATCCTCATAGGTATTCTGCTGTTTCTGATTGCCCTGAATCTGGCAACGATCGGCAGTTATGTTTACCTCCGGTTTTCTCATGGTCATCGAAAGCATTCGTTTCCCCGGGAAAGAATAGATCATAAGCACCGGCCCGATCTGCATCTGAATCGTGATCAACGCAGGCAGCTTTTTGACCTGTTCCGGAGTTTTCGGATGGAAACAGATTCCCAGCAGCAGCAGATCCACGAGCTGGAAGGAAAAACGTTCAGCCTTCTGCAACACGAGCCGGTCCTGATGGATTCAGTGGATGCAAATCTCAAGAAAATCGCAGAACTGCGGTATGAAATCAGCCGGCATATCATCGGGAAGCTGTTGAAGGCCAAGTCATACCTCACGCCGGATCAGCAACAGCAGTTTTATAAGGCTATCATCAATGCAAGGCCGGAACTGCGAAGGCCGCAACCTCCGCCACCGACTACTTTCCCGCCATGAACCAACGAAGTTCCTTCATTTGATCCAAAACCTTAATCATCATAAATCGCTATGAAAACATTCAGAACCTTATCACTCATTATTTGTATGGCTTTGATTGGTACGAGCCTGATGGCGCAGTCCAACCAGCCGAAAAGTCCGCGTCCTCCCATGCCGCCGCGACCCGGGAAGCATATGATGTCGATGTTACAGCTTACCAGCGATCAGCACAGTAAAATGACGGATCTCCGGCTCCAGCTGGAGAAAGAATTGCTCCCTCTTCGCAGCCGGCTCGATAATCTGAAAAGTGAACTGAAACTGGATCTGGTTTCCGATAAATATGACCAGAGGAAGGTTGCAAAGACGGCCGGCCAGATTGCGGACATCCGCAGTCAGATGACCGTGAAAAGACTCCAGAACATGCGCTCAATCCGGGATTTACTGAACCCCGATCAGCAAAAAAGGTTTGATCTGATGATTCTGCAGCAACGCGGATGGAACGATTCCGGCAGGATGATGAATCATCATGACGGAATGAAATATCGCCGGAAGATGCGGCCTATGCATCCCCACGATCACTGATTTGATTTTACAATGGTTCGGCAGGTCTTCGCTGCCGGGATGGGTGTCCCCGATTATCAGAGTCATCCATCCCGGTTTCTACCTGTAAACGATCGCAAGAACAGGGATAGAATAGCGGTACGAGGTAAATGCGGGTTCAGGATGGCAGGGAGCATCGAAAAAGACGGTCAGTGAACATCCTGCATCAATTGCCGGACGGGTTTGTTCAGCAGGATCAGCAATACGCCCGCACCCACGCCTGCAATGACCACGATCATAAATAAATGAGGCATCTGGTGGACGTCCTGCGGGTTGAAATTACCTGCAAAGCGTCCGGCGATGATCTCGGCAAGGGCTATCGACATGAACCAGACGCCCATCAGTTGTCCTACGAGGCGTTTGGGAGATAGTTTGGTGACCGTGCTCAGCCCGACCGGACTCAACGAGAGCTCGCCAAATGTGTGCAATAAATAAGTGACCACCAGAAACACTGCGGAGGCTTTCTGGTGAGCAAGGGCCGATCGGGCGGCCAGTACCATTACAAAGAAACCGGCACCCATTAAAATAAGACCGGCAGCAAACTTCAGGGGACTTGAAGGTTCGAGATTCCGTTTATTCAGCCAAACCCAAAGCCAGCCGAATACAGGAGCAAAAATGATGATAAAAGCAGGATTCACCGTTTGCAGCCAGCTGGCAGGCATTTCCCAGCCCATAAAGGTGCGGTCGGTAAACAGATCGGCAAAGATATTCAGAGATGAACCCGCCTGCTCAAAGCCGAACCAAAAGACCACGGAAAAGAAAAAAAGGATGATAACGGCCCCGATTTTCCTTCGCTCTTTTTTATCCAGGTCGCTGAAAAGAAGCAGGTAAATGAAATAAATAAGGGCAATGGCAATCAGAATGGCAGCCGACCAGTCCGACAGAGCTACCGGATTGATGTGGATGATACCCAACAGAGCCGCCAGAACGATAAGCACAATGATGATGACGCATACTCCCAATACTTTCCTGTACTTTTTCGTGCTCCTCCCCTGAACCTGCGGATCGTTACTCTGCTCCGGTCGTAATCCGATGTCGCCGAGATAACGGTCTGTCATTTTATACTGAACCAGGCCGATCAGCATGCCGACGCCGGCAGCCCCGAATCCGTAGTGCCAGTTGATGCTCTCTCCCAGATAGCCGCAAATCAGAGGGGCAAAGACCGCACCGATGTTGATCCCCATATAAAAGATGGAGAAGCCGGAATCGCGCCGCGCCCCGCTCTCCCCGGAATACAAGCCGCCTACCATACTGCTGACGTTGGGTTTTAGCAGACCGGTACCCAGAACTATGAGAACCAGCCCGAGATAAAAGGTTTGCGTGGTGGGTATGGCCATGCAGAAATGGCCGCAGGCAATGAGAATGCCGCCGTACCAGACGGCTTTGCGGAGCCCGAGCACCCGGTCGGCCACCCAGCCGCCGGGAAGCGAGAAAAGATACACGCTCATCATGTACAGGCCGTAGACGGCTGCGGCTGTCTTTACGTTCAGATGCATCCCGCCCTCATCCAGTGAGGCAATCATAAAAAGTACAAGGATGGCACGCATTCCGTAAAAACTGAAGCGTTCCCACATTTCAGTGAAAAAGAGAGTGGCAAGGCCGCGTGGATGTCCAAAGAAGCGGTTTCCGTATTGTCCGAAAGGATGGCCGCCAGGCGGTTTCACTTCCATTACATAATCGTTAAATGAGGACTTTTGTGGGAGGGGTGCGTCTGATTGCAAATGAGGTTTACAAACTATAAAAGGCACTGCATAATAATTAACAGCTGCCTGCCAGGCAAGCCAACAGGCTCATGGAGTTTTTACGGGTAAGTTACGACGCACGTTCAAAGTGCGTCGTAACTTGTGTGATACTTGTACCTTATTTTATTTAAGCTTATCGTAAGTCACTCATCTTTAAAAATCACAGATTATGAAGAAAATTTTGCTTTTTGTTATTCTGGCTGGCCTGTGGGGCTGCAAAGCACAGGAACAGGGTCGTCAACTGCCCAAACCTGATCATGTAGTCATCGTTATGGAGGAGAATCATAGCTATGACCGGATCATAAGTTCTCCCGATGCGCCTTTTATAAATGAACTGGCGAAGAAAGGAGCCAATTTTACCGATGCACACGGCATCACCCACCCAAGCCAACCCAACTATGTGGCGATTTTTTCGGGAGCATTGCATGGCGTTACCGACGACCACTGTCTGAAGGATACAACGCCGTATCATTCCGTAAATATGGGATGGGCGCTTATTGATGCCGGGTACAGTTTTGCAGGTTATTCGGAAACAATGCCGGATACCGGTTACACGGGTTGTGGTTATGGGAAAAGCAAATATAAGGATGGTTCTCCGCTTTATGCTCGCAAACATAATCCGTGGGTCGACTGGCAGGGAGATGGTAGTCACAACCTGCCGGAAACAACTAATTTGCCGTTTTCCGCATTCCCTTCGGATTACAGCAAGCTTCCTACCGTCTCGTTTGTTGTTCCCAACGAAGATCACGAAATGCATAATGGAAAAGGTTCCGGACCGATCCGGGAAGCTGATGCATGGCTAAAGCAACATTTACAGGCATATGCCGACTGGGCGATGCAGCATAACAGCCTGCTGATCATCACGTATGATGAAGACGACGGTACCCCGCAGAACCACATTCCAACTATTTTCGTGGGATCGATGGTCAAACCGGGCGATTATGATACGAATATCAATCTCGTCAGTATTCTTCGTACGGTTGAGGCGATGTATGGCCTCCAGAAATCGGGAACTATCCGGGCGGACACGATTTCTGGCGTTTGGAGATAATGGCGGGGAAAGAGAAGAATAAACCACGATGTTCACAAAGGTTACACAAAGACAAAATCATAGTGATGATTGTGAAATTCATTGTGCCCATTGCGGTTAACTTCCTTTCACAAGATTTCCAGAAACCGTGCGGATGTTTTGATGCCTCGTACAAAGTCGGTCAGGGAGAAATGTTCGTTGGGGGAATGAATGGCGTCGCTGTTTAATCCGAAGCCCATGAGGACTGAATCGACTCCCAGCGTTTTCTGGAAATCCGCCACAATGGGAATGGAACCGCCTTCACGGGTGAATAACGGTTTTTTCCCATAAACTTCCTCAAATGCCTTTGCTGCGGCCTGAATGCCGTAGAAGTTGATATCGGCAACCGAAGGATGACCTCCATGATGTTCCACAATCTCGACGTTCACCGTTTTGGGAGCGATCCGCGTAACATAATCACGGAATAACCGTGCGATTTCGTCCGGATCCTGGTCCGGTACCAGGCGCATACTCACTTTGGCCCCTGCCTTTGCCGGAAGCACCGTTTTGGCCCCCCGTCCCTGGTATCCGCTCCATAACCCATTGACATCCAGCGAGGGTCGGGCCGACGCCCGCTCCAGCGTGGAAAACCCTGTTTCTCCCTTTAGCTCGCTGATTCCCAGTTCTTTCTTATAGGTTTCTTCATCAAAAGGAAGCCGGCGGTATTCTTCTTTTTCATCTTCCGTCAGCGGCTTAACCTTATCGTAAAATCCGGGGATGAGGATGCGGCCGGTTTCATCCCTCAATTTTGCAATGATTTCACACAGGACGTTGGCAGGATTATCCACGGCTCCGCCGTATACTCCTGAATGCAGATCGCGGTTTGGGCCGGTGAGCCGGATTTCCATGTAGGCCAGTCCGCGCAGCCCATAGGTGATCGATGGTGTGTCTCTGGCAAACATGGCCGTATCCGAAATCAGCACCATATCGCAGGCCAGCAGATCCCGATGATCTTTAATAAATGGTACCAGGCTGGGGGAACCGACTTCTTCCTCGCCTTCCAGAATGAATTTCACATTTACGGGAAGCCGCCCGTTCACCTTCAAAAGTGATTCGATACTCTTGATGTGGATGTAAAGCTGCCCCTTGTCATCTGCCGAACCGCGGGCATAGATGCTATCTTCTCTGATTGCAGGATCGAACGGGGGATGTTCCCATAACTCCAGCGGATCAGGCGGCTGAACATCATAATGCCCGTAAATCAACACGGTGGGTTTCCCGGCTCCGGCCTGGTTGTACTCGCCGTAAACGATCGGGTTGCCCTGCGTCGGGAATGACTGAACGTTCTGCAGATCCAGCCTTTTCAGTTGATTTACAAGGAATTCCGCCGCTTTATGGAGATGTTCCCTGTATTCATCATCAGCGCTGATGCTTGGGATCCGCAGGAAATCAAACAATTCCTCTGTGAAGCGTTTCCTGTTCTGATCAATATAATGTGTTACATCCGACATAAAAAACTCCGTCTGACAGTGATTGATTTCAGCCCATTTTCTTTACCACAATGAACACAAAGGTTTCACAAAGAACACTATGCCTTTTCTTTATGATTTTTGTGCTAACCATTGTACACTTCGTGGTTTATTCTTTTTCTTAATTCTTTCGTGGCTGCCCTGCTTGTCATGATTCTTTTTATGTTAAAACAGTTTCAGATCGTCGCGATGAATCCATCCATACTGGCCGTTGCCCATACGGACGTAATACCATCCCGGATGATTTTTTGAACGTTTGTGGTCGATCTGAAAACGGTAACCTTCGTAGGCCAGGCTCACAACCCCGGCTTTTGCAGCCGGTTTTTCGCGAACATTGCTTTCCTTGACGATCTGAATAGCCGGAGTGTAACGCCGCGCCTGATAGTCGGTGAATCCCCCCAGAATTAACAGAAGGATCCCGAGAATCAGGATTCCCAGCCCCGGTTTTTCCAGCCATTTTTTATAAGCCGGCCATAGCCACGAAGCGATGTAAGCGACTACACCCAGGTTTATGATCAACAGACTGATGAAAACAAGTGCATGAATACCGATTTGGGTTCGGATCCAGTTGAAGAAGCGGTCCCATGGCAATGCCGGAAGCAGGGTTTCGTTGTGCGTCAGCCGGTTATTAACGAAGTCGATGCCGTCGAGCGCCCTGGTGTGCGTGGAAGAGAAACCGGCTGCCTTCATAAAATAATACTTTGCCAGGCCAAGCGAATCCTGCCGGGAATAGGCAATACCCATGTTAAGATAAAGCGGACCGGAATCTACATGCTCATTTTCGATGGCCTGGTAAAGAGCCAGCGCCCGGTCGTAGTGGTGAAGCTCGATCTGGATGTTGGCTTTGTCGAAGATGGCCTGAGGGGAGAGATTGCGCAGGGAATCCGCCGGCGTCTGAGCTGCAGCGAAAGCGGCAAAGCCGGCAATTATAGTGGCGGTCAGGATGAACGCCGCCGTTCCGGAAGCAATAGCATCAGAATAAGTATGGTTTTTTCGCGTGATCAGAGCCATTTATGCAGAGTTTTTAGGAGTTCTTCCGCAGCGCCGGCGTCATTTGAGAAATCCTCCCGGCTGGTCTTTGGAGCGTACCGAATAGTCGAACATTTGGTGAGCAGCCGCCCGGCCCGCTTGATAACTTCGGCATCCACATTCTTCTCCCGAAGATGCCGGAGATAGGCCTCATCCTCCAGGCCGGCCCGGGGCAAGTCAAGCCGGTCACCAATAAAACCGCTAAGTGATTGATGCAACTGGGAATAAGCCTCCTTCAGATTATTTTCTGCGGCAGCGCTCCGTGCATTCTCCAAATGCTCGTCCGCTTTGGAAGCCGCGTGAGTCGACCGGGCGAAGCGGCTGTCGTTCCGCAGTTTGTCCATGTATGATTTACGCCGATAACCGACAGCCAGCAGGACAAGCGGCAGCAACAGTCCCGCCCACATCCACCAGAGTGAAAAAATAGAGCGGTATCCTGCCGCATGCCAGGCAACCAGTCCGCTGACCGGGTGAATATCCAGGTCTGAGGGAACCGGTGCCGTCATGCTGCTTGCATAGGGATTAGCCTCCACATGAATGGTAAGTGCGTTCATATTCACGAACTGGTACTTCCCTGAAGTACTGTTATAATAAGCCAGTTTCACAGCCGGTATCCGGAAAGTCCCGGTTTTTCGGGGGATAAGCACGTCAGTAAACGTTTTTGTTCCCCTGATCCGGTCCCCCTGATGATCGATATGTGATTTTTCCTGCGGCTGATATACTTCAAAGGCACTTGGGAAAGTGTAATCAGGCTTTGAGACAAGTGCAATATTTCCCGTCCCTTCAATCTTCGTTTTGATCTCCACGGATTGCCCGACTTTGACGTCGGTATCATCTGTTGAACGGGTGATATCGAACTGTCCTACGGCATTCAGGGCTATGGCACCAGGGGGAGGCGGAGGAAGCTGATTAACGTGAATGGTTACCGGATCGGTCTTGAGGCTTACGGAGCGCTGATTGCTGCCAAAGCCATTGAAAAAGCTGCTGAAAGGGTCCCCGTAATTGACGGCAGAGCGTATCGTACAGTTTACTTCATAGGGACTGAGTTCTAAGGCGGTGGCTTTTGAGGGGAAAAGTGCATATTTCATGAGGGTGGCTTTTCGGTAACGAACCCCGTCGATGATGGTGGAGACGGCCCTGGGTTGCTGTCCGCCGCCCAGTTGCTCCTTCCAGAATCCTTCTGCTTTCCAGCCGGCCATGGGCTGATAAGAGATAACCTGCAAATTGCTTCGGAAATAAATAACCACCCTCGCGATAATCTGCTGTCCGATCACAGGATGCCGGTTGGTCACTTCCATCCTCAGAAAAATATCGGGCCTGCTTTGCGTGGACTTACTTGCCGCCGCCTTATTCCGGTTTCGGATGGTCACCGGAATGGGTTGTGTCTGATAAACTTTCCCGTCGATTGTGACTTTTACGGGAGGAATGGTGTACCTGCCTTCCTGATTAGCCTGAATATAATACGTGTACGTATACGACCGGCTGACTACACCGTTGATAAAGGAATAATTGGAGGAAGTAGAAGGAGAAGTACTCAGGTATTCGAGTCCCTTCAGGTCGGGGAGCACAGGGGTGGCGACACTATTGAAGTTCTTCCCGCTGATCTTGATGCTCAAAGAGGCGCGTTCGCCGGTGTAAAGATCGCTTTCGGAGAGTGTTGCCGTTACGTGGGCCGATTGCGCGCGCGCCTGTGTGGCTGCGGCAAGAAATATCAAAAACAGGAAAACGGGAAAAACACGGTAGTTACCAGTCTTTAGCATTCGCCTTCTCTGTCTTTTGTTTAGACTTTTTCAGGTTTTTGAGGACATTCTTTTCCTGATCCGCCAGAGCATCCAGGATTTTCTTGGCCTGTTGCTTACTCATCTGGCCATTTTGAGGCATCTTTTGCTGTTGCTGATTTTTTCGATTCTGATTGCCTCCGGATGGTTGTTGCTGCTGCTTTTGGTTGTTTTTCTTGTTTTTTTGGTTCTGGTTTTGCTGATTCTGGGACTGATTCTGCTTCTGGTTTTTGTTCTGCTTGTTTTGCTGTTTCTGTTTCTGCCTTTGTCGCTGCATCTTCCGATAAGCCAGCTCATAATTGTACTTCGCCTCCGGATCATCCGGATCGGCCTTAAGCGAGCGCCGGTATGCATCGAGCGCCTTCCCCCATTTTTTATTCCCTGCAAAAACATTCCCCATGTTATATTCGGAGCGTGCCCGGGATTCATTGGCTCTTGCCATAGACCGGGCCTCGTCATAGGCAGCCAGCGCCTGACTCGTTTTATGCTGTTTGGCCAGTGCATTGCCCAGATTGAAAACCAGTTTTGGATTATGCGGATCCTTCTTAATAGCCTGGCGGTAGAGTTGTTCCGCTTTGGCATAATCACCATTATGATAAGCCTTATTGGCTTCAGCGGCCTTCTTATGACCGGTCGGATCCATCACCAATAAAAGTAAGATCAGAATGATTTTCATGATGCGGTAAAGCCTGCTCTAAATCTATGCCTGTCAGCTACTGCAACGCAGAGAAAGTTTTAAAAATTGCTGTTGGAAAGCGGCTACATCTTATCTGCCACGGCCATAGTGGCGGCATCCATTTCCATGTTGTTGAACACATTCGAGACGTCGTCGTTATTTTCAAGAGCATCCATCAGCTTGAAATTCGAAAGGGCCTGGTCGGGTTCAACCGTTACCGTTGAGGCCGGGATGCGCTGCAGTTCAGCGGAATCAATGTGGTAACCGGCAGCTTCCAGAGCCTTACGTACTGTATAAAGATCTTCGCGTGTCGTGGTCACTTCGATGCTCCCTTCTTCCAGATTTACATCTTCGGCGCCGCTGTCAATAGCTGCCAGCATCACATCGTCGATGTCGTGCTTTTCGGAAGAAATGGTAATAATGCCTTTTTGGTTAAACAAGTACGCCACGGATCCGTTCGTGCCCAGGTTGCCGCCGTACTTTGAAAAAATATGACGGATCTCGCCGACTGTCCGGTTCATGTTTTCAGTAGTACATTCCACAAAATAAGCGATCCCACCCGGACCATATCCCTCGTATGTCAGTTCTTCATATTGTTCCCCGGTTCCCGACTCGCCGGTTCCCTTTTTAATGGCCCGCTCGATGTTATCTTTGGGCATGTTGGCTGTTTTCGCATTTTCAACGGCCAGGCTCAGCCGGGGATTGGCGTCCGGGTCGCCTCCGCCTTCACGGGCAGCGATTGTTATTTCACGGATGAGCTTGGTGAATTTTTTTCCCCGTGCGGCGTCGATACCTGCTTTCTTACGCTTGATGGTCGACCATTTGGAATGTCCGGACATAAACCTGCAAAATTTAATTTTAGATTATCAGATCATCCCCTGAATATACAAGAAAAAGCGTATTTTTAGCTAATATTCCGTTCTCTGTCAGTGACGCTTCAGAGACATGATGAAAGAGAAGGCATACGGAATCCTGCCTTTTTTTCGTTCATCATCTGTTCTCACAAGCACTAAGGACGACATGGAATCCGGGTCTGCCGCCGGGAAAGTAACGTACCAGAGGAATTTTTATGAATATCGGAATTGTTTGCTACCCCACCTATGGCGGGAGTGGCGTCGTGGCAACGGAGCTGGGGAAAGGCCTCGCACTAAAAGGACATAATGTTCATTTCCTCAGCTATGCACGCCCTATGCGCCTGGGCATGTTCGAGAGTAATATCAACTATCACGAAGTGCAGATCAATTCATATCCGCTTTTTGAGTTTCCGCCATATGATCTTGCCCTGGCAAGCAACATGGTGAACCTGATAAAATTCGAGCATATTGATCTGCTTCATGTGCATTATGCGATCCCTCATGCTACCAGCGCCTATCTTGCCAAAAAGATCCTCGGCCAGGAAGCCATTCATGTGCCTATTATCACCACGCTGCACGGAACGGATATCACTATTGTGGGAAGTGATTCGAGCTATCTGCCCGTCGTTAATTTCTCGATCAATGCCAGCGACGGGGTTACTGCCGTCTCGGACTATCTGCGCGAGGAAACTTACCGGCTCTTTGATATTCAAAAAGATATCCGGGTGATTCCAAATTTTGTGGATACCGGGCGTTTTAAACGGACCAATCGCGAGCATTTCCGGAAGGCTATCTGCCTGAATGATGAATTTATCATTGTGC
>CAZNHE010000072.1:0-15248 GCA_964572735.1 uncultured Chitinophagales bacterium
CCTTCGATGCCTCTCAGTTATCGAGCGGGGTGTATTTCTATCGGCTGAAAGCGGGAGATAAGGTGCTGGTGAAGAAGATGTTATTAATGAAATAGTTGTTTGAACGAAAAAACCTCCAGGGTTTTCGAAAACCTTGGAGGTTTACAAACTGGAGAAAACACCATGATGAAAAAAGTTACTATTCTGTTTCTGATCTTGTGGGGTATTGTCGGAACAGCGAGCGTCAAAGCTCAAAAGAGCGTGCAGGACGCCTTAGCTTACTACCCGTTGCAAATTGGTAATGAGTGGCAATATCATTATACCCATCGTGAGAAGTGGTTACCTGATCTTGGATACATAAATGTGAAAGTGACTGGCGACACACTCATGAATGATAATCACCGCCGTTACCAGGTTGTGCAGTATCACTACCACAAAAAGGTTGCCGGATGGGGCAATTTTGCCCCGGACAGCCTGGTAATCTGGTACGAACGGGTCGATTCGGTTACGGCTAACGTCTATCGGAAAACCCCCTCCGGCGAGGAATTACGCGATAGCTTGATGATCCAGGTTGAGGATACGATCTGGATTCATCCTAACCTTGAATTTACAACCTGCTATGATACCACTCGCTGGCAGGTTTTCAGTACAACTCATTCGGTAAAACGACTTTTTTGGTTTGCGGCAGTATTTGAAGCCAGACATTACGATCTGGCCAAAGGGCTCGGTATCATTTATAACTATTACAAAGATGAAGGAACGCTGGGGGATACGGATACTCTGATCTATGCCCGGATCAACGGAGTTACATACGGAACCTATGTGGAAACACCCGCCACTCCCATTGAACATATACCTCAGTTCTCCCGGCCATATCATTTCCTCCTCCACCAAAACTACCCCAACCCGTTCAATCCAACCACCACAATCCGGTATGAATTGGCCCGGACGGGGCGTGTCCGTCTGGCTGTTTATAACATGTTGGGGCAGCGGGTCTCGGTATTGGTCGATGCCCGGCAGAAGGCGGGTGCCCATCAGGCGAGGTTCGATGCCTCTCATTTATCGAGCGGGGTGTATTTCTACCGCCTGCAAACAGGAGATAAAATGCTGGTAAGAAAGATGTTGTTGATGAAATAGATGTAGAGCCGCGAAATTTTGTGCCCCTGCTTTCCGAGCTTTCCAAAAGTTTTAAACTTTTGGAAAGCTTCTATCTGGTAACCATTGAAATCTTACGTCCACCAGGGATATTTCCTGAATCCGGGTTTGCGCTTCTCGAGGAAGGCATCGCGGCCTTCCTGTGCTTCATCGGTCATGTAGGCCAGTCGGGTGGTTTCGCCGGCGAACATCTGCTGGCCCGCCATTCCGTCGTCCACCAGGTTGAAAGCCAGTTTCAGCATCCGGATGGCGGTCGGACTCTTCCGGAGGATTTCATCCGCCCATTCCAGCGCGGTTTCTTCGAGCCGGTCGTGCGGCGCCACAGCATTCACCATGCCCATCTCAAAAGCTTCCTGCGCCGAATAATTTCGTCCCAGGAAAAAGATCTCCCTGGCCCGCTTCTGACCCACCTGCCGCGCCAGCAGTGCCGATCCGTAGCCGGCATCGAAACTGGCAACATCGGCATCGGTTTGTTTGAATATGGCGTGTTCCTCACTGGCAATAGTTAAGTCGCAGACCACGTGCAGACTATGCCCGCCGCCGACGGCCCAGCCCGGCACCACGGCGATGACCACTTTCGGCATGAAACGGATCAGGCGCTGCAACTCGAGTACATTCAGGCGCGGAATATCATTAGGGTCCTTGTAGCCCGCTTTGTCCCGCACCCTTTGATCGCCCCCCGAACAGAACGCGTATTTTCCATCCTTCGCCGGACCCTCGCCGGTCAGAAGCACTACCCCGATACCGGTGTCGTCGCGGACATCCAGGAAGGCATCGATCATCTCGAAAATGGTTTTAGGACGAAAAGCGTTGCGTACTTCCGGCCGGTTGAAGGCGATGCGGGCTACACCGTCTCCCTTCTTATAGGTAATATCTTCATACTCTTTAACAACCTTCCAGTCCATGGTATCACCTTTTATTCGATTCGATAAACTTCTTAATAATAATCAGGTATTGTTCAGGATCATCGATATGAACCCGGTGGCCGGAGCCGTCTGAAATATAATGGTTAGAAATGGGAATTTGTTGAGACATTTCCCTGCCGAGCCTCGTATACTTTGTATCCTTCCTGCCGGTAATGATCAGCGTGGGAACCGTTATATTCTTCAGTCGGTTTCGAACCGACGGCATGGCTGCCGATCCGAAGCCTGCCAGGCTGTTAGCCAGTCCTTCCGGGCGCTGGCGTTCTTGGATGGAGGTCAATTTCTCTTTCAATTCATTCGGAAGGGGCCGTTCTGCGGTAAACAATGGGTTTCGGTTCCAATGATCGATGAAAGTGCGGAGATCCTGCAAAATCCGTCCGGCGTTTTTCCGGTCGCTTTGTATACGCTTTTCTCTTTCCAGGGAATCTTCGATCCCGCAGGTTGTGCTTTCCAGGATCAGGCCCGAAATCCTGGCCTGAGTGTTGATGGCCACGCGCAGTGCCAGGCGGCCTCCCATGCTGTAACCCAGCAGAAAAAAGTTGTGTAGTCCGAGATATTGGAACAGTCCGGCGAGGTCTGCCGTCTGATCATCGGATCCGTAACGTTCAGGATCAGCCGGGGCATCCGTTCGGCCATGGCCTATTAAATCGACGGTAACGGGATTGCAGAAGCCCGATAATTCGCGGATGAGATGCCCGAAAATCCCGGAGTCTCCCATAAATCCATGTAACATAACCAGATATGGAAGCGCCTGATTCTGCGAATGGATGTGATAATAGTAGCTTATGCCCCTGATTCCCTGAAACATGATGCTCACCGGCTAAGTTTCCGCCGCACTTCCATCGAATGCTCCGCGTCCGTCACGCATTCGATGACAGCGAAGCCGGGTTTTCCGCATAACTCTTTGAAGGTCGCGATGAGTTTTCGAAAATCCTCAATCATTTTATATTCAACGCCATATGCCTTGCAAAGAGCACGGATGTCAACCTGCTGCGGCGTTTCGAAATAGGCGGAAAAGATCTCTTGCTGCTCTGCTATCGGAAGCATCCGAAAAATGCTGCCGCCCCGGTTGTTGACCACGAGGATGATCGCGGTTTGGTCTTTCACCAGTTTCTCCGCTGAAAGTAGGGCATTGGCATCATGAAGAAATGCCAGATCTCCGGTGACCAGGATCCCGTTTTTTTGTGAGGCTGAAACAGCACCCAGGAAGGTGGAAGTAACCCCGTCGATTCCGCTGGCTCCCCGGTTCACAATGACCGGCCCGTTTCCCGAAAATGGGTATCCGAACAAGTCGAAGTCGCGGACGGGAAAGGAATTGGAGAGCATCACCAGCCAGTCGTCCGGGATTTCAGAGGAGATATGATGATGCACCTGACCGTCGGTAAACGGGCGGTCTTCTCCCATCACGGCCTGTACCGCCTTTTGGTGCCTGGCGGAACATTCATCCCATTCCTCCAGCCATTTTTTATTTGTGGCAGGAGGAATGGAATCCGTCGCAAATTCGTAAGAATGCAGTTTATAGAATTGTGCGGCCGTCAAAGTAGGATCTTTACGCTCTCCGGAGGTACTGAGAACGACCTGGTCAATGTTGCGGTGGGTTTTCAGCCATAATTCCAGTCCCTTACTGATGATGGTATCGCCGAACCTCAGGATGAGATCGGGCCGGAGTTTTTGCCGCAAAGGTTCGTTTTTCAGAAAAGCATCAAATCCGAAGATGAAGGGCAGTTGCTTTTGTTTCCGGGAGCCGGCCAGTTGCGACGATACCTCGGTTATCAGGGGAGCATTTAGCTTTTCAGCCAGATCAACCGGACCTCTTCCGCCATCCTGTGAAGAAATTCCGCTGCAGATGATAACCGGCCGCCGTGATTCTCGGATTCTGTCCGTCAGCCGGTCGGGAAGGCGGGTTTCTTCAGGTCCGGGAGGTTCATTATCCACGATAACCTTTCCGGATGCGATTGATTCGTCCGCAATTTTCTCACATTCACGGCGGTAATGGCCGGGATCGGGTTCGAGCGGTTTACGAAAGGCGAAATTCAGATGAACCGGACTCTTTTCGGTGCGGGCTTTTTCGTAAGCCTGCTCTGCGAGGAGGATCAGCCGGTGCAGATCGTCGTCCGTTTCGTGGGGCTCTCCCAATTCGAAGAAGAAGCGGGGATAGCTGCCGAATAGCTTTACCTGGTCGATGGCTTGTGCCGCACCGACGGCTCTGAGGTGCGCGGGCCGGTCGGCGGTCAGTACCAGAAGAGGTGTTTCGGACATCGCCGCCTCAATGATTGCGGGATAATAATTCGCCGCTGCCGTACCTGATGTGCACACAATCGCCGCTGGAATTCCTGTAGCCTTGCCCATTCCCAAAGCGATGAAGCCGGCAGAACGTTCGTCCAGCACTACCGACTTTTTTATCGAAGGGTGCGCCGAAAAGGCGAGCGTGAGGGGAGTGGAGCGGGAGCCGGGGGAAATGACGGCATTACGAAGTCCGCATGCGGCTAATGCTTTGACAAATGAGAGCGACCGGTCGAATGCAAAATTACCCGCATGCTTCATATCAGCCCATTATCCTCATAAAACCATCAAAGTGACCTAAATGCGGAAAGGAGAGGGATGAGTTTTAGTTCGGTTTCTTCCCATTCCGCCTGAGGATCGGAATCCGCTACGATCCCACATCCGGCATATATTTCGGCCTTCTTTTCTGTAAGGAGAGAACTGCGGATTGCCACGGAGAACTCGCCGTTTCCGGTCCGGTCGAGCCAGCCGACGGGTCCGGCGTACCAGCCCCGCTCGAAGGGTTCCATATCCTTTATCAATTCCAGTACCTGCTTCCGGGGTACTCCACCCACGGCAGGGGTCGGATGCAGGTGACCAATCACATCCAGCGGGTTTGTCCCCGGCTTCAGTCGGCCTGTAATCGGAGTGTAAAGATGCTGCACGTTGGGATATCGCAGGATGCGGGGCTGATCCAGGGCATAAAGCTGTTTGGTGAAACGGCGGAGGTGCCCGATGATCTCGTCCACCACAAAGCGATGTTCGGACTGATCCTTGGAGCTTTGCCTGAGTTCCAGGGCCAGTTCCTTGTCCCGTTGCTCATCAGGATCCCGGGAGATGCTTCCGGCCAGGCTCTCGGTGACAATGTATCCGTTGCGAAAAGCCGCCAGCCGTTCGGGTGAACTTCCGAAAAAGGAGGCCGTTTTCTCCGGCTGAATCCAGAATTGATAGCAGTCCGGGTAGGCTTCCCTGAGATGTTCCAGGAGCCGCCCCGGGTCGGCCGGTGTTTCATACTCCATCTGGACGGATCGGGCCAAAACGACCTTCCCGAACTCCTCTGCCCGAATCCTCCGGATGATCTCCCCGACTTTTCCTTTCCATGCCTCAGGCGAGCCATTCCGGATCTTGCTTCGGTCCCATGCCTGAAGACCGGTCTCACTGCCGTCGCTCTTTATGAGCCGGTCGTGCCATTGTTCCAGTCGTTCGGCAAACTGCTGCTCGGCTTCATTCTGTCCGGAAGCCGGCGTGATGATCAGGTTTACCGTGAAATATCCGTTTTTATCCTCCCGGAAGTACACCCATTCGGGAACGACAAACAGCCCGTTGTGGAAATGCCGCCAGCGTTCATCCCGGAATTCATCAAAGAAAGAAAAGCCACCGACAAACAGCGGCTGGCCGGGTATATCCTCCGGGTATGTGAAACTGCGCTGCTGCCAGGAACAGATTGCCTGGGAAAGACGGGCAAAACGGTCCGGACCGTCGGCAGACAGGGTTAGCAGGGTTTTTCCGGCACAAAGCCCGATATGATGATCCGGTTTTTCCCAATAAAAGCGAAAGGCATCGGGGGAGGCACATCGCTGAATGACCTGCAGAGGCTGAACCGGAGCTACCTTTACCGTTATCGAAAGCAGGTGAGAGCCCCCCGACTCTTTGACTTTGTTGAGTATCTTCCCATAAAATAACGGCCAGGATGAACGGGCGAACAATTCATCCGCGGATACTGAAAGTGAGGTAACCTCGTTCGCTGGTGCTTCAATCATACGGAATAACGTTGATTCGAAAAAACATTTACCGGGCGGATCATAGATTAATACGCGACCGGGTCACTGAAAATTCCACGTTGCACAACGTCTGTCATAAGAAATTTGACCCTCCCCGGAGAATGCAGAAAGAAGATACTCCGAAAATTCGTAACTCTCTACCGGTGGGGGATTGTTGTTTGAGACCGGTTCGCCTTCAAAAAGTGCCTTTGAAACCAATGAAAAGAGTGGTGTCATCACGAGAAGTCCGAATGGACGACGTGGTGATCGCGCTACCCTGGCAACGGGTTTTTTAGAGGTTACCATCGGTGCTGTTACATACGAGATTGCCACGTCACTTGCTCCGCTGCGTTCCTCGCAATGACAAGCCGGGGCCGGGGCCTCAATGTCATCGCGAGAAGTCCCGAAGAGCGATGTGGCGATCTCCTCTCAACAGGCAACGGCTTGCAAGGGTTACCGCGCTTCGTCGCGTTCACCGGTCGTATATGGGTTGGTTATCCCGTAATCTTCAGGATTATAATCGGCCAGTTTGAAGAAGTGATCCCATGCTTTTTCGCTGTTTCCTTCTTCGTCGACCCAGTTGATATGGCTCTGCTTGATCAGGCCGACGATGCGCCTGGCATATTCAACCCGATCGTTCTGGTCGTGAATACGTGGCAGGGCGGCGATCATCAGATCCAGATTGTGGCCGCAATCATAATCTTTGGGTTTATCCATTTTTAGGAACATACGTGTTGAATTGATTTAATAAGCCAGAGGCAGAGTTGTTTGATCAAATTGATGAAAATCTTCTATCTGAACGCCCGTGTAGTAAAAACAGAGAATCTCACGATAATGCCAGCCGGAGAGTGCCAGCCCCCGGGCGCCCCATTGGCAAAGCCCGACACCATGGCCCATTCCGCGGCCTTTAAATATATACATATTATTCGCCTTTTGCAGAGAATACCAGTTGCTCTTCAGGGAGCGTTCCCCGAACCGGCGGAGCAAAATCCTGCGGAAGACGACTCCCTTAACCGTATAATCCTGCTCCGGCGATACTCTCAGATGAACGCGGGTGATTCTTCCAAAACGGCTGGTATCCAGCTTTGTGATACCCAGGATATCGTGATGCAGGGAATTCTTCAGCACCTGAAGCAGAGAATCCCGGCTGATACGAAATGTCCATCTGTAATGGGGAGAATCGGCACAGGCTCCATGATCATCAACCGGCTTAAGGTAGGGAACCGGCTGGCCGCCCCAGACGACATTGCCGCCTGCCGTACGCCCGCCACAGGTACTCGAATAGGCGGCCAGGATCAACTGATGACTCCAGGTGACGATTTCCCCGCGCGTAGCCAGTGCCACCTGCCTGCACCAGGGTTTCATGATCAATTCGCCCATATAGACCTGATCCTGATTATCGTCGGTCATTTCATAGCTGCGGCCTTCATTCATACACAGATTCCAGAGGGCATAGGTCCGCGCAACGACCGCCTGCACTTTCAGGGCCTCGATATTGGTGAAATTCATTTCAGAGCCTACAACACTGCCGACGTAATCTTCCAGTCCCGTTTTATTGACGATTTGAAGAACCTGGCTCTGTTCATCTGCCGTTATTTTGATGCTTCCCCGGTAATATCGATACGGATAGCCGGGAGCCTTAATTCGAATCAGGATATCCGGCTGTGCTTTTATGGTAATGATATGCGAGATAAGTTTCTTGCGAGCGTTTTCGCAGACGATATTCTCCCCGTTCTTGTAGATATGAATCCCCGGGTCGTTCGGCTGCCGGCGGAGCGTATCGCTGTTTTCCGCGATGAAGGTCAGCGGGCCGTTCCACGCCCAGACCTCCACCTCGGCGGCCGGCTGATGCTGAAACAGCAGTATCCGGAGGCTGTCAACACGGGATAAATCCAGGGCGTGATGCGCCGCGCGCGCCGGCTTCGCTGCCGGAAGGTCATCCGGACCCGGCAGCATGGATGCAAGAGGCATTAACAGAATCAGGAAGAAGGCAAGCAATTGTCTGAGATGTGGGATTATCAATTGTCATGCCGAAGTTACAAAAACAACGGTTGAAAGTTGAAGGGTCTGGTGCGGGTAAAACGCCGGGATCCGCCGTCGGGTCGGGAAACCGGCTTCGATCTATCAGAGACAAGGGAAAGACCCATACTGGGCGTCCAACCGTATCAGCGGGTCCTCATCCAAAACTTTAAGTACTCCAAACTCCAGGTACTTCAAACTTCATTCATTGAACTTTTGTCAATATCTTTACGTCTCTGTCATAGAACGAAAAACAACCTGTTAAAGGCTTATGTGGTACAAGTCGATTCTGGAAACCATCGGAAACACTCCGCTGGTTGAGATGCACAAGATCAAAGGAGCACTCCCCTGCACGATGCTCGGAAAAGTGGAATATTTCAATCCCGGACAGAGTGTGAAAGATCGCATTGCCCTTAAAATGATTAAAGATGCCGAAGAAGCCGGTATACTCAAGCCGGGCGCTACCATCATCGAAGGGACTTCGGGCAATACCGGCACCGGACTGGCGCTGGTCGCGGCGATCAGGGGGTATCGGTGCATCTTTACAATCACCGACAAGCAGAGCCAGGAAAAGATAAACATCCTGCGGGCATTGGGAGCAGAAGTAAAAGTTTGTCCCACAAACGTGGAACCGGACGATCCGCGGAGCTATTATTCGGTAGCCGTCAGGCTGAACAAGGAGATTCCCGACTCCTATTACCCGAACCAGTACGACAATCTGAGCAACTCCCAGGCTCATTACGAAACGACCGGGCCGGAGATATGGGAGCAGACAGAAGGAAAAGTCACGCATTTTGTTGCCGGAATCGGCACGGGAGGTACCATCAGCGGCACGGCACGTTATCTGAAGGAGCAAAACCCCGAAATTCAGGTCATCGGAATTGATCCGGCCGGATCGGTCTATAAATCTTATCACGATACCGGTGCATTCGACAAGGGACAGGTTGCTCCGTATCTGACCGAAGGGATTGGTGAGGATATCATTCCACAGAATGTCGATATGAGTATTATTGATGAAATCGTACAGTGTTCGGATAAAGACGCCTTCCTGGCCACGCGGGATCTGGCGGCACTGGAAGGGCTGTTCCTCGGCGGTTCCAGCGGTTCGGCGGTATGGGGGGCCAAAGCATATGCCCGGCAGCATCATCTGGACGAGAAGGCGCTGATTGTGGTGCTTCTGCCCGATAGCGGTACCCGTTATGTCTCAAAGATTTTTAATGATGAATGGATGCAAAACAACGGGTTCATGGAATATGAAACAGCGGTATCGGCACACGATATTGTAAGGACTAAATCCAGGCGCGACCAGGGGATTTTTAAGATTTATACTCACCAGACCATCCTGGAGGCCAATGAGCTGATGAATCGCGAGGGGATATCACAACTGCCGGTGGTTGAAGACGGCGGATCGGTTGTAGGCAGCCTGATAGAGTCTGACATTCTGAATACACTGATCCGGAACCCGGAGGCCCAGTTGCGTTCGGTGGCCGAAGTGATGGGCGATCCGTTCCCGGTAGTCGGCAGCGACGCTTCTCTGGAAACGTTGATTCACCTGCTCGACAAACAGGCTACCGCCGTTATTGTGACCGGGGCAGACGGGCAACAGGCTATCATCACACGAAGTGACCTGATTAATGCTATCATGTTTAAGAAACAAAAGGATTCGTAATGGATAAAGGTAATATGTCAAACCCGGACGAAAATCAGAACCAGCTGGAAATAGAGCTTACCGAACAGGAGGCTTCCGGCACGTATTCAAACCTGGTGATGATCACCCATTCGGCTTCCGAGTTCATCCTCGATTTTATAGCCGTAATGCCGGGGATCCCTAAAGCCAGGGTACTCAAGCGCATGATTCTGACACCAGACCACGCCAAGCGGCTGGCAAATGCACTCGACGAAAATATTCACCGGTTTGAAGAACAGTTTGGTGAGATAGAGACCCAGAATCGTCCCAATGTAAATATGACCTTCCGCGGCCCGATTCCCGAAGCCTGAACTGGGGTTTGAGGGTTGAAGGTTGCAGGTAATCTCCATATATCGCAAGTTTGCGACTTGTGATATAAAGCCTGCCGTTAATTGGTGCCACAAGTTACAAACCTGCGGCATGAGGGGAGATATGGAGAGCTGCCGTATAAATATTCATAAGAAGAAGCACTATATTTCAAATTTATACTTTCCTTACGAGCAGCTCCGTCAATATATAAATGGTATTAACATTTTTGTTTTACTTGCATAATCATCATAATCTTTTCCGTATTTGCTTTTAAGGTAGTCGTCAAGTTTTGGGGCGTTGTAAAAAGCAAAAAAACAAAAAAGAAATATCGGAATAATTGCGGCATACCAGTTCCTTGTGATAATAGCATAAGCAGTTACCCAAAGAATATCCCCGAAGTAGTTTATATGTCTGGAGTATTTGAAAAAACCTCCTGTGTATATTTTCCCTTTATTTTCGGGATCTTTTTTCCATTTGTTTCGCAAGATCTCTCCGCCACTATTTAACACTGAACCGACAATAAATAATATGATGGCAAGGTAATCAAGAATATCTATTGGTTTAGCAGTTGGAAGGACAAATAACGAAAATCCGATATAATACAGGGCAAAAGCAAAAGGAACGCTTACACTTTCTCCCCAGGGAATTTTTCTTTTCAACAACACAATCATCATAAAACCAAGTCTCACGAAGGTAACGATATTAAAGACAAAGATTATTATTCTTCTGTCCATCCATTCTGCTGAATTGTGTATATGAAAAATGCTTTCAATCCAGATTCCTCCATTTTGAAAAAGTATCCAGAACGACAACCACAATAGTAAAACCTCTAACAAGTGAACAATAATTTTTTGTGGAATACTTTTACTTTGTTGTCCGTATAGTTCCATTTCTCTGTTTTTACAGGTTACCAGCCAACTTGCAAACGGGCGTACATTCCCAAAATTCACAAGTTCTTTCCAATATACATTATCCCTTGCGAATCAACAAGATAGCGGCATCGTCCTGGCATGCGTTTTGTACGTTCCTTATTTGGCATTGCCTGCGGCTGTTGCTGAGAAATGTATAAAATGGGGATACCTTGTGCCTTTTGAATCCGGCCGTTATCATCTTTCTTTTGGCGAGCGTAGAGATAAAAAGATCGTCCCCATATATCGCAGGTTTGCAACTTGTGATATAAAGGCTGTCGCTCGTTAGTGCCACAAGTTACGAACTTGCGGCACTAGATCGTTAAGGCCCCGGCGCTCTTTACGTCAACTCCCTGCTGTATCTTTTGGGCTTCTTACCGATATGTTTTTCAAACACTCTCGAAAAATGGCTGAGGTTTTCAAAGCCCACCTGATAGCCTGCTTCCGACACCGATAACTTCTTTTCACGCATTAGTCTCGCCGCTTCCTTCATCCGATAATGTTGAAAGTAGTCATAGATTCCCATTCCGAAGATTTGCGTGAAGAGTTTGCGCATCTTCAATTCATTCATCCCTGCAATTTGCTTCAACTCCGCAATAGGAGTTGACTTTTGTAATGATGAAACAAGCTTGTCCCGTACTTTATAAATAGATTTTATGTCCGTTTCACTCAACTTTCGATAAACAGACTGCTCGCGCTTGCTCAAACTTTGAAACAGATAAAAAAGCAACTCCATTACTTTCAGTTTGTAACGATAATCTTTTAACGCGTCCGGTTCCTCCTTTTTTACAATGTCGTTTACGGTACGCAGGATGTCGTCCGTCATAATCTCTTCAATCAGGAAAATATTATCAGCGTCGAACAAAAATTGAAACCGTTTAGCATCCTCCTTTAAAAAACTCTTCAGATAATCTGCACTGATAAACACGGAAACCATTTTTCTGTGTGAGCCCTTTTCGAAATGACTTATGTAGGTATGCGTTGACGGAAACACGCGTACAACCGGCTTTTCACGTTGTGCCCCGACCCCCTCTTTCCCGTCATCAAATACGTTTTTAAAGAAAAAGCAAATACAGTCCTTGATGGATGCAGGTGCCGTCGTGCGGTGCGAGAAGGTATTCTTTACTGTATAAGAAGCAAAAAACATGGTGAAATCAGGAAAGAAATCGAAAATCTTTTGATAGTGTACGTCTATATTTTGCATCATATCCTCCCCGATGTCATAGCCGGTTTTATTCACAAACTGAATCAATTTTTGTTCATCCATCTTCGCATTCATAATTTTTACGACCATTCTTATTAGTTATCCGGCTATTTCATTCGTAAAAATACGCATACTTTTGTATTCTAAACAATAAGATTAAAAGACGATGAGCGATGAAAAACCAAATTTTAATATCAGGAGCAAGTATTGCGGGATTGACATTAGCGTATTGGTTAAACCGGTACGGTTATGAAGTAACCATAGTCGAAATTTCGCCAGGATTAAGACGAGGCGGTTCGCCCATTGATGTAAGAGGTGAAGCCCTGGAGGTTGCGAGGGAAATGGGCATATTGGAAAAAATTAAAGCGAAGGAATTTGTGCATACCGATGAAATGGTAAACGCCGAAAATGAGACGCTTGTTACTTTTTCAATAAATGATCAGGCCGAGTATAGCGGCGATATTGAAATTCACCGCGATGATCTGGTGGACATACTTTATGAGAACATCCCTGCGAATGAAGTTGAGTTTCTTTTTGAGAACAGGATTGAACAAATAATTCAGTCCGAAAATAAAGTTGAAGCAATTTTTAGAAGTGGCGGGAGCAGAAATTTCGATTTTGTTTTTGGTGCGGACGGGACGCATTCCGGTGTAAGAAAACTTGTTTTCGGAGAGGAAGAGAAATTTTCAAAATTCTTCGGGGCTTATTTTGCCTTTGTTGAAGCGCCCAATATAGAACCTGACAGGCCAGATTCCGGGATAACGTATCAGGAGCCCGGCAAACGGGCTATGCTTTTTCCATTTAAAGGAACAGTCAATGCCGCGCTTTTTTTCAGGTCTCACAAATTAAATTATGACTATAGAAATAGTGAACAACACAAACAGATTTTGAAGGAGAATTTCCGAAAGGGTTTGTGGAAGATACCCGAAATTTTGGATGCAATGCTTCAGTCGGACGATTTATATTTTGATGAGGTTTGTCAAATTCATATGCCTTCGTGGGCACAAGGGCGTGTTGCGTTGGTTGGAGATGCGGCATATACATCAGGCTTCTCGACAGGAATGGGCACAAGTCTGGCAATGCAGGGAGCAGCTATTTTGGCGAAAAAACTTCACTCAAATGATGATTATAAAACTGCTTTTGTAAAATATTACGAAACCTATAAGCCATACGTCGAAAACGTGCAGGCAAGAATTATTCGCGGATTAAATTGGTTAGTTCCTGAAACGGAAGAAGGGATTCAGGAAGCTATTGATCTGTTTAAAGAATAAATTAAGGGCGGGATGATTTCCTGCCCTCTTCATTCCATCGTTTGCACTACCCTTTTCTCCGGGATGATATGGTCCGCAGCCTCCATATAGCGCAGGTTCGCAACTTGTGAGATAAAAGCTGCCGCTCATTAGCGCCATGAGTTGCAAACCTGCGGCATTCCCGGGGATAGAAATTCAAAAGTTGAGTTTTTGTGCTTCAGCCCGTGTTTCGCCGGGCCGATGTCAGCGGCAGTGCCTTTTTTAGTTTTGTTTTGCGATTGTTATGTGAGCTAAATGATGTTCACAATGCCAGGCATAGATTCCGATATTGGTTTTAAGTGAAACTTTTTCTTTTGTTTCCGGATGAAGAAATTCTTTTTCCAAATCATCTTCATGTATGTTTTTCAAAAGATTTACCCATCTTGCGTGCAATCCCGTCAAGATTTTTAACGAATCATCAATCGGGTAGTTTTTTGAATCGGGCAATTCAGCCCATAAATTTTCAAAGTACGGCTTTATGGTTGGTGTTTCTTCAGTCAGGGCAAGTTTAAACCTTATTAAGCTGTTCATATGGCTATCTGCACAATGATTTACAACTTGTTTAATGGTCCAGCCATCAGGCCTGTATTGTTTTTCAAGTTCTACTTCTGTTAAGTCCCTGACTTCATTAGTTAGTCTGTGAGGAAAGTTCTCGATTACATTAATCCACTTTTCAATATGTTCTCTGGTAATGTTTGGAGGCTCCTGAAATCTCCCAATTGGGTATTTTAGTTTTTCGATGTCTTTTTCCATTTTGGAATATGCTTTCGTTGCTTTTGTGAAGTGTTTTGATCGGATTGCCGCTAACGGCCGGCAGGCTGGCATTCGGGGGGCTTTTTAGCACTACCCAACAATTGAGGCCGACACGCTAAAATTAGTAAAAAACGTTCAGTCGGAGACGTTTATCCCGCCTGACGCAACAGCCGTTTGTTGCAGGCTGTGTTTTTGTCAGTCGTTAATTCCTCTTTAATTTGTATTCCCTATTCATCAACTGTAAACGCCGGATTATGACCTATTTCCCAAAGGTGTCCATCTATGTCTTTAAAGTAACCTGCATAACCACCCCAAAATGTTTGTTGAGCTGGCTTAATAACTTTAGCCCCTGCTTTTTCAGCTTGCTCCATTATAGCGTCTACTTCTCGGTCTGTGTTCACGAAATGTCCAATTGAAAATTCAGTTGCACTTTCAGGTTGTTGTTCTAAACCACTGTCCCACGCTAAATTTTTCCTTTCATAAAGGGAGAGCATCATCCCGTGGTTTAGATTAAAAACAACTATGGCTCCGTTTTCAAATTCAGTTCCTACAATACCTTTAGTTTTCCATCCAAAGGCATTCTGATAAAACTCTTGAGATTTTTCCAGGTCGTTCACCCCAACTGTCAAAATATTCAAATACGGCTTCATTTTTATCTGCCCTTTATTTTGTTTATAAGCGGCTCTGCAATTTAACAGAGCCTGGAACGGTTTAGGTATTGGCGACAGGCGGGGAATATTAGCACTGTCGCTTAATAGAAATAACGCTGTTCAAATTTAGCACAAGAATTCAATAGTAGCACAACTGTTGAATTACTTACGTCAGCCGCCATAACACCAAACTGCTTGTTAACGGTTCGTTGTTCTTTCGTTTACCGGTTCATAATAAAGAATGACTGCGCCACCGCTAAACGTTTTGGTCTTTATGAGCTTAAGCGTAATCTTTTCGCTGATGTTTTTAAATAACGGTAAACCACTTCCTGCGATGACAGGGTGAATAC
>CAZNHE010000073.1:0-14961 GCA_964572735.1 uncultured Chitinophagales bacterium
TTTGGACAGGAGCAAAAAAAGAGGAATCACTCTTTCTGCTCACGGCACCGATACGGGTATTTATCGCCCCCTCGTAATCTCCCGGAGGAGACAGAAGGAACGGGGATGACGATGAGTAAAAACCACTGACTTATCCATAGTTTTGCCAGTATTATAGACACGCATGATCATAAATCGGGCATATAATTCCTTCCTTTATTCCGTTTATATTTATCATACATCATCATTGATATAGTCTGATAAATATCAATATATCCTGTATTACGCCAGTTGAACTTCATCCTCAATAAGCGTACTTCCTTCCATAAGCCGGTGAACCGGACATTTCCCGGCAATCATCCTGATTCGCTTCAATTGTTCTTCATCCAGTTCTCCACCGATAGTGATTACGTTGACGATGCGCGTTAGTATCCCGTTTCGCACATAAGAACGCTCTTTTTCGTTTACCTCCCGGTCGGCGCCGATCTTTTCTTTTGATAATCGCAGGGAACACCGGATGGTTTCAAAAGTCCATTGTTTATGATCCAGGTATATTTTTATGGTCATGGCCACACAGGCACCGAGAGATGCAACGGCCATTTGTTCGGGTCCCGGACCCTTATTCGTTCCGCCGAAGCCTTCGGGTTCATCGAAAATAATATGATGATCGCTGATTGCGGCATTTGTGAGAAATCTGTCTGCGTCTTTGATCTCGCAAACGATTGGCTCCAGGTCAGGCATAATTTCTTTTCGATTAAGGTTGTAATAATAGTTATCATGGAGAATAACATACCCTTTTGATGATAATAAAGGAATAAGTCCGCTTTGGAAAATCGGTTTTTAGCTGCGAAGTTTCACAGGTACAAAAAATCAGGATTGTAGCCGGCTGCTTATACTCATATTATTCTTCGAGGCCTGGTGTCTTCATAACATTATTATATTTGCTGACTTTTCAGACGGATTCAGAAATTAACAAGTGAAAAAAATAGTTGCATTAACGGGAGCAGGAATCAGTGCTGAGAGCGGGCTGGCCACATTCCGCGATTCAGGCGGGCTGTGGGAGGGCTATGATGTGATGGAAGTGGCTTCCATAGAAGGCTGGCACAAAAATCCTGAAAAGGTGCTGGATTTCTACAACAAACGCCGGAAACAGGCTGCGGAAGCCACACCTAATGCGGCTCATAAGGCACTGGTTCGCCTGGAGGACAAATTCGAGGTAACCATTATTACTCAGAATATTGATAATCTCCATGAAAAAGCAGGATCTTCTCATGTCATTCACCTTCATGGGGAGCTGAGCAAAGCCCGGAGTTCAGTGAATGATCAATTGATTTATGATATCGGCGTGAATGACATTCGCCCGGGCGATCTTTGTGAAGCCGGCTCACAATTGCGCCCGCATATTGTCTGGTTTGGCGAACCGGTCCCCATGATGGAAGCCGCCGCTGCCGAATCCTCCGGCGCAGATATTTACCTGATTATCGGCACATCACTGGCAGTGTATCCGGCTGCCGGACTGACGGGGTTTGTGCCGGAAGGTTCCCCGGTATATGTGATCAACCCGGATCTGACGCCGGTACCTTCCCGCCGAAACATGCATTATATCCGGGAGAAGGCGGGAAAAGGCACGCCCGGGCTGATCAGCCGGTTATTAAATGATGGAAATAACAACGAACCCTAACCTGTTATGCCTGAAGAAGAACTAAATAGAACAGATAAGAAAAACATCCTGCAATACCTCGCTCAATTCCTCAATGTTGAACGGCAGTTTCCTTTATTGCCGGGAGTCCGGGATGTAGGTGTCGTGGCTAAATTTATCGGCCTCGAACCACAGGAATTGATCGATATCCGAAGCCATTTCGATGATCAGACGAAGAAAGCGGCACTCGAACTTCTTAAGGATGAGGAAACAGTCGGGCAGGTTCAGCAACTGCCGTTCACGGAAAATGACAGGATCGCGGTTTTAGGTGATTCGCTGACCGATGATCTCCAAAGCTGGTTTGAAATCTTCACTCAGATGCTGGAGATTGCGCTTCCCGACAAGAATCTGACGTTCGTGAATGCCTCTGTTACCGGAGATACCAGTTGCGAGGCACTGAAACGGTTCGACCGTGATATCATCTCCGGGGAGCCGGACTGGGTCATTATCGCACTGGGAACACATGATGCGGAACGACTCAATTTCGCAGCCGGACGAACGCTGGTCTCTCTGACCGAGTTCTGGGAAAACCTGAATACGCTTGATCTGGCCGTTAAAGAACTCACAAAAAACCCGGTCATCTGGATGACTCCGCCGCCGGTTATTGAGGAGATGATGGATGAATCTCCCGAATTCAACAGTATCATCCGGGAGAGGGATTTGGTGCAATACCGGGATGTCATTTCGGGAAAATCGGGATATATCGTGGATCCTCCCGGGAGCCGGCTGGGCCGCCCTCCCGAGGCCTGGAACTACCTGAACGACGGGCTACATCCCTCCCTTGCCGGCCACGCGCTGACGGTTAAGGCACTGTTGAGGGCCCTGACACGTAAGGAAGAATCCAACGGCTCCCATCATCATCATGACGAAGAATGATTTTTGCCTTCTCGTCCCCCGCCGGAAGAGGGCAGCCCCGATCTATCGGAAGGCAGGGGAAGGGCAACCGCGAGCACAGGCCAACCTGTCATTGGCAACCCCCGACGAATGTTATCCTGATGAGGCCGGACGCCCGAAGAAGGATGACACTCCTGGAAGAATTGGCAGAAAGAGCATGTTACCCGGCCTGGAGATGGCAAATTCCATTTTCAGCCAAACATATGAAAATCATACCGGGATCTGATCTCATTGGTAATGCGCCGGTTAACGAGCGGTCTGTTCAGGTTGTATTCCTCAAGCGGCACCTCAAATTCCCCTTTAAAATGAGGCCCTTTATAACGAATCATTACGATTTGCGGATCTTTCGTCTTGCGAACGGAAACTTTGATGTCACCCAGTTTATAGGAATCGATTTTGCTGAACCACATGTTAATTGATCCGATTTTCGATGTTAGATATTACTTTCATGATCTTTTAGAGACGTCGATAAAAATATAAGCTTTCGGCGATCCGCTTTCAGCCATTGATTTCTGAAGAGTCGGCTATAACTAAATGCGAGCGGGGCGACATTATCATCCAATTCATTCAAATAAAATTCTCCTAAACATTACGTACAGATAACCATGGCACAACTATTTACCCCGCTTCAGATCAGGAATATCACATTCAGGAACCGGATTTTCGTATCGCCGATGTGTCAATATTCCAGTATGGGCGGGTTGCCTGCGGACTGGCATCTGGTTCACCTGGGAAGCCGCGCGGTAGGCGGGGCAGGTTTGGTCATGGTTGAAGCCACCGCGGTGACTCCCGAGGGACGCATCTCTCCGCAGGATTCCGGAATCTGGTCGGACGATCATGCTATCGCATTTAAACGAATCACGCGGTTCATTCGTGAGCAGGGCGCTGTTCCGGGGATTCAGCTCGGGCACGCAGGCAGGAAGGCATCTACCCTGCCACCGTGGGAAGGCACCCGGTATGCCGGTCCGGATCATGGCGGCTGGCAGACGATTGCGCCCAGCGCGGTTGCCTTTGGAGATCTCCCGGTTCCACATGAAATGACAAAGCCGGACATAAACGATCTCATTGATGCTTTTCGCCAGGCAACGGTCCGGAGCCTGCAGGCGGGTTTTGATCTCATCGAACTCCACATGGCACACGGATACCTCATGCACCAGTTTTTATCGCCGTTATCTAATAAACGCACCGACGAATATGGCGGTTCTCTTGAAAACCGCATGAGGTTGCCGCTTGAAGTAGCTCATGTCGTCCGTCGGACATGGCCGGAACACCTGCCGCTGTTCGTTCGTATATCTTCCACCGATTGGGTCGGAGGCGGCTGGGATCTGGATCAATCCATCACCCTTGTAAAGGAGCTCAAGCGCCGGGGAATCGATCTCGTCGATTGTTCCAGCGGCGGATCAGTTCCTAATGCAAAAATTCCGGCGGGTCCGGGTTACCAGACCGGGTTTGCCTCGGAGATACGACGACAAGCCGAAATCATGACCGGCGCAGTAGGCATGATTCTGGATCCTATGCAGGCAGAACATATTCTGAGGACCGGCCAGGCTGATGCTATTCTGCTGGCGCGGGACTTCCTGCGCGACCCGTATTGGCCGTTACACGCGGCGAAAGAGCTGGGAGTGGATGTCCAATGGCCTGTTCAATATGCCCGGGCCAAACAGTGAGGATTTTACCCCCTCGTTCCCAACGGGACATTGGGAACGAGAAAACACGAATACGCTACAGGATCAGTAGTAACACCGGTACAAGGGCATCGGCGTTATTCCAGTGCCCGGGATTACGGGGAGTGGGAGAATCGCTTGATGTAAAGACCGATGGGCACGATGGTGGCCAAGTGGAAAACAGAGCTTCAGAGTCCGCAACATTCCCAACGAAGAGTAACAAGAAATCATACCATGCTGCCGGGAGGAGACAGGTATCTCGAATCCACGTTAAATAGAGGATGGAAAGAAATTATTCAACTACTACCGGCGTCTCATTCCCCGGTATCGTTTCACTACCTGATTTTGTCGTTCTCTCCTGTTGCTGAAAAATCCGCGCCAGGTGAACCCGGGAGATTGTCAGCATGGTGTAATAAACGTGTTTTAAAAACAGCATAATCGTAGAATGGATACCGGCGTACCGACAGAACACACCTACGGCCTCTCGGGTCAGGCCGATGTCTACCGGAAACCGTTTTTGTATTGCTTCAGGCTACCTGGCGTTTTTTCAGAACCTGTTCGATGACCAGTGCAATAGCATCTTCACGGGCCAGTTGGTCACGCAACTGCTGGAGTTCGAAACGAGGCATATCCAGAATGATAGAAATACTCTCCTGAACACGACCATCCAGAAAATCCTGAAGTGCCGCCTTGGTAACTCCTAATTCACCTGAAATATTAATGGTCGCCTTTCCGGTCATCAAATGTTTCACGCACATGGGATCAACGCCGATTGTTTTAGCAAGTTGATGCGTGTCATAATTTGCTATAGCCATATTCCGTAGGTTTAAGTTCTTGCTGTCATAATTGCTGATTTTGAATCGCCTTTTACCTATTAGAGACAGATAGTTTCCTTTTGTTACAAGTTTCTCATATATAGTCTTTTCGGCAAACGGACTAAAAATATAAACCTGTACTAGGCTGCCCGATGGTTTCGGGATAAAACCATTCTCTCCGGGGTGTGAAGGCCGATATCGGGATGAAGGTATATAGGGATATATATAGAGATAATCAATGCTATTCTCACATTAAACCGGGGATTTATCAAAAAAAGAAGGCCTGCCCGTCGATGCAGGCAGGCCTTTCGAAGAAGCAGGTATCTGCCGTACTTATTTGATCAGCATCAGCTTGCCGGTTTTTACGGTGGCTCCGGCGTGCAATTGATAAAAATAAGTGCCGCTGGCCAGATGTTCGGCGTTGAATTGAATACTGTGATTTCCTGCCGACTGGCGGGCATCAACCAGATCCCTGACTTTCCGGCCCAGGATGTTGTAAATAGTCAATCGCACATTGGCTGCTTCGGGAAGATAATAATGAAGCGTTGTCGTCGGATTGAACGGATTCGGATAAGCCGGATAAAGCTTTACGACCGACGGCAGCCCGTTCCCAGCCTCTTTTTCAATCGGTGCCGCAACACCCGGTATTTCAAGGATGCTCCATCCCTCATTATTATCCTCATGGATCTCTTTGATCTTGTTTTGCGGATCAATCACGGCATAGACACGGGTAAAATCTCCCTGGTAGAGAAATCTTGAATCAACGGACGCAGGCGCTGTCCATGTAAAAGAAACGAGCTTAGATTCACGGGCACCAATGAAACTGTCGGTCGAAAAAACGCTGTCGCCGGATGCATCTTTGATTAGCTTACCTCCTTTGGCGGGGTCGCCAATATAGAAACTGACCGAAACAGGTCCGTTTGTCGGAAGCAGGCTGTAGTTATGGATTCTGACCGTTGTGGTCACCTGGTCGCCGGGCGCCGGATTGGAGGGATCAAATACGATTTCCTTGGTCTGGTATTTTTTGGCCGGATCCTGAAGCGGATATCCTTTTTCGGGATACAGGCGGAAGGGAAGGGTGAGTGCCGGATCGGGAGCATGGCCGTATTCCTGCTGCCACCAGGTTTCCGTGCCTCCTGCAGGCGCAAGTGAGGGCCGGGCGGCATAATCAATAACCAGAGCTCCGTTGGTCGACCAGTAGGCGTATGGTGTGATGATATATTCGTCCTCACCCAGAGAACGGTCGATGCCGCCCATAGTTGCCGTCAGCGCCAGGGCGTCGGTGACGGTCGATGTATGTGAGTCAAGGTGAGAGTTACTATAGTCGCCGCTCACACTCGCTTTGATGGAAGCCCCGATTCCTCCGAACTCTTTGCCATACTCGATGCTGACGCCTACACGGAGGCTGTAATCCTGGGATTCATCCGCCTTATTACTGCTGAAATCGGCAAATGCCAGCCCCCAGCTATAGGAGGAAGTGGCACTGAGCAGAAAGCTGTTTACTTTGTCGGGATCGGTCAGCAAACCCTTTACTTTTTGCAACAGGTAGGGATTATTATTCAGTTCGGCATACGCACGATAAGACAGGATGTTGCCGACTTCATGATCGGGGATGTAGGAATAGGCCGTCCATGAATTACTGGCAAACCACTGCGCTTCCGTGATTTTGGGGACTGTAACCAGCACATGCCCTTTCATCTTGTCTCCGTCGTAAACGGGATATTCCCAAAGGTCGTAATCGCTCACAATAGCATAAATCTGGTCATCCTGAATCGCATCGACATTAATGGTGACCGTATTTTCCTCGGAGGAATTGTGGATGTTGCTGAAATCCCGTCCATAATGCGTATCCAGGCTTGCACTGACTTTGGTTGTAAGCGTACCTACCTCTCCTGACAGCGATGCATCCATTCCCCAGGAAGAATTGACCCTGGTTTCCATGATGTCTTTATCTTTGGCCGTATGGTTATAGGTGGCCGAAAAATTACAGTCCTTTCCGTTGAAGCAGCCATTGATATCGTAGGATTTTCCATCAAGAACATCGAAATGCACGGGGGGTGCATTTAAGATGACCAGTGGCTGCACGATTTTTGTTTTCACAAAATGCGTGGGCTGGCCCAGGCGCAAGCCGTCCCCGTTAAAATCGCCGACAGCCAACGCATAATGGCGGCGGAAATCGGTATTACCACTGGTCGTTTCCGACTGATAACTGGTTTTGGTGGCTTTAACATCCAGCCCCGTATTATCCTCGTTTACGCCCAGCACAGTCACATCAAGGGCCTGATAGGCATTCATACCGCCGTTGTTATATTCGTTGCGCAAAACAACGATCTCCGCCTTGCGATCCTGATCCACATCTCCCACCTTAAGAAAGCTGCCTGAATATTTATAATCCTCCGGATCACCGCCCCCGTCGACCTCTGTTTTATACTTAAATACGGGTTGTAAATAGCGGCCGTTTGCCTGGGCGTCGAAGACAAGAACATGATTCATGGCTCCCAGTACGATCTCATCCTTTCCATCGCCATTCAGGTCGCCGCAATCCAGGCTCGCTGCCGGCAGGTTTTGAGAGGTTTCAATTGCATATTTAACCGCACTGGAGTCGGTCGATACCGAAACGTTGTCGAGGGTAGGATAAGGCTGGGCGATATAGATGATGCTGTTGGGGTCATCCGAACTGAGGCCGGCAGAAGTCAGTGCCAGGGCAATCTCATCATAAGCATCGCCATTGAAATCGCCGGTCGCCATCGCCAATTGTGATACACTTCCGGAATTATAAGCAGAGAAATCTTTTTCACCTTTGGCGACAAGAGCATTATTTTTGTCCAGATCATACAGCTTTATGTATAACGATCCATCAGTTTTAAACCCTGCCAGGGCGATTTCATTATCTCCATCCTGGTTAAAATCGCCGGTTGTAAGTGCGAAAAGTGCTTCATGATCCGAATCAGTTTCTACCGGCATGTCGGATATTTGAGTAAAAGGACTCAAATGAGAAGCCGCAGACGAACTGTACTTATAAACGGCAATATGGATATTACCATCACTGACGTCGTGCCAGGCGATGACCAGCTCCTTGTTTCCATCCCCCAACAAATCGGCCAGCCTTGCACGGATTTGCCCGTCATAGTCGGAGGAACCTGAAGGCAGCGTGCCGACTGATTCTCCCGAAACATCATTATTCTCGAATGTCAGATTCGATTTATCGACAGACTGTACACTTGCGAACACTTTATGGTCGGCTGCTTCCCAGACCGATGCCACCTCTGCATAGCCGTCACTATTCATGTCTGCGGCCAAAACAACAGAGTGCTTGTTTCCGTCAATAGCGGCTGTAGCATTGTGGCCGCTCAGGGATCCTTCTTCTTTCAGGCGCTGGTCGGCAGGCAGGCTCGGCTGGCCCTGAAGGAAACTCATAATCTGAAAGTGGTAGGCGTCCGGTGCACCTGACCCCGGTTCTGCATCAGAGGGCGGTTCACTCCAGAAGAGCAGCAGCTCGTCCGAAGATGCCAGAGAATGAGTGCTGTTCAGCGGACCAAAAGCGCTGTTCGATGAGAATATTTTGTTCAGATGATACTGCCTGTTCCCGGATGCAGACTGTGTCGTTGCCTGTTGTTGCGCATGAGCCACGGGCAAGAATGCTGCTATTAATGAAGTCAGGAACAGAATAAAGACGATAGATGATTTTGTAGCAGATGATAACATATTGTTCGATGTTTATTCAGACGATTGTGGAAGTGGTGCCGTCTGGGGTACGTGGAAATGAGCGTCTGCACAATCCGGGCGGGAAATACATTACCGATTTTTTGTGGCCCATGACCAGGCCAGGGAAAAATCTCATAAATCCTGCCTTGCTCGCAAATACGAGGCAGACTCAATTGTTGCATAAGAGGCCAAAGGCTCTCTAAGCTGCCTGTAAAATAGTAAATAGGAGATAGTATCAGAAATCTTTTTCAGAATGGCACAGGTGTTCGAAACCTTTATTCTGGCAAGATAGGAAGTGGAATCTGCACTTTGGCAGCACGCATCAGCCTGAGCTGCAAGGAAAAGGCCAGCTTTTGATCTTTGCTGAGAATGAGAAGCAAGAGCACACCGGGCGGGACGATCCTTCAGGGTATCAGTCCGACAATGATGGCGCCGTCATTAAAATCCCACATCGAATGATACGGCTTTGCAGGGTTTCTCCCCGGAGAGACTCCTGCCGGACAAAGATAATGGACAAGGCATGCGACAAAGATGCGACCTTCCGCGTCTCTGTTCCCTTCATTCATTATAATCCCGGATACGCCGTTTCTATGGCATAGATTCCGTCCTTCGCCGATATGAACAAGGTTTTATTTTCGGTTCCACCAAAGGTGACATTATTGGGAGGAGCCGGGCAGGAAATATTTGCAATGTGTTTGCCGTCTTCATTAAACACCTGTACTCCAAGTCCTTGAGTGGTGGCTACGTATACATTCCCTTCACTATCCACGGTCATTCCATCGGCTCCGCTGACGTCGCTCTTTGCAGGACGTTCAGGTTCGCAAAAGTTTCTCGCATTGCTCAGGGTTCCATCCCCATTGATATCGTATGCCATCACATATTTGCTGTTGCTGTCTGTTACATAAAGGGTAGAGTCGTCCGGCGAGATTCCGAGGCCGTTTGGAAATGCAAGATCATCTATAACTCTTGTAACTTTTCCCATGGTGTCGACATAATATACTGCCGGTGTTTCCTGCATTTTCTTATCCCTGCCGGTAATCTGGGAGTCCGTAAAATACACCCCGCCCCTGGAATCGACCACCAGATCATTCGGTCCGTCAATCCGTCTGCCATTGTACCGGTCGGCTATCGTACCGATGATCTTCCCATTCTTATTCAGTTCAACCACTTTATGTCCCAGCATTTCGCAGGCATAAATGGTTCCCTTGCCGGAGGCCCTTAATGTAGACATTACCCCATTGTCACTTAACAGGGTATCTACTGTTCCATCGGCATTCATTCGCAGGGTTCTGCTATTTTCGGGATGATCGAAGTTCTCATTTACGAAATAGATACTGCCATCCATATACAGCGGGCCGTTTGCCGTATCGAACTGATGATCCCCTGTTATCTTTTTGAGCGCTGTCTCCTGTACAAGCACTCCGGAAGCGTTTGATGCCGCACCTTCATTTCCCGATCCTTTCTTCCTGTTGCAACTTATGTAGAGAAATGCAAAACATGCAATTAAAGTAAGGATGGCCGGTTTCTTAAAATGTATCATGATAATAGGGATTTGGTTATCGTTTCATTTTTGGATTACCGATATGATATTCAGCCGCTTTGTAAGCCGATTTGCGATAAAGCCGGATTAGTTTATCCGGCCGGATAAGGCGAAGGAGATGATATAGCCTCCGGGTTCATTCTCATTTCCGGCAACGGAGAGCGCTACGTATTGTACGCCGCCGTTCAGATAAGTACAGGGGGTGGAAGATCCGACTGAAGGAAGCGTATACTCCCATAAAAGTTTGCCGGTAGACTTGTCATACGCTGAAAATTTGTGGTCTCCGCCGCTTGCAATGAACACCACGCCGCCTGCCGTCACAATAGGACCGGTTGAGCTTATTGTTCCTGTAGGAGGCGCTCCTTCCTTTTGCAATACGGGATCATTCCCAACCGGGACTTTCCATTCGTATTCTCCGGTATTAAGATTAATGGCACTCAGGGTTCCCCACGGAGGTCTGATGGAAGGATCGCCATTGGGTGTCCTGTATGGGTGATAGGCGGACACGTTCAGATACCGTATCGTCGTATCAACACTGGCAACTTTTGTTTTCATATCTGTCGTTTCTCCAGGCGAAGGGCCGCTTTTTATGCCGAACAAATAAGCGATGATCTCCTCCTCATGTCCTCCCAGAACACTGGAAAAGGCGGGCATTTTCCCACTACCCTGTCTTATCCTCTGCAGGACTTCTTTCTTTGTCATCCTGCTTTTTAGTCCTGCTAACGGCGGATAATCGGGTTCGTTCCCATTTCTGTCCTTTCCATGGCATCCGGAACAATACTGCATGTATAACGCTTTCCCCATGTTGTAAGGCGACTGTCGGCCGGATTTCCGGTCTCGTTCAACTTTTTGCAGGCGGGCCACTTCCGGTGAATTATTCCCTTTCACGTAAAGTACGCCTGTAACGGGATCATAAGCGGCTCCTCCCCATTCCGCTCCTCCTACTGTCCCCGGTAAATTAAGGGTACCCCTGGCGGATGGAGGCGTAAACAATCCTTCGTATCTGAATGAGTGAAACTGCCTGACCAGGGTGTCATGCATCCCTGATGAGAAACTGGAAAGATCGTTCTCAGTAACAAACTGGCGGGAAAATGGTTTAGGTTTCAAAGGAAAAGGCTGAGTAGGCCATGCATCTTCTCCCGGAACATCAGAAGCAGGCACTTCACGCTCTTCGATGGGAAACAGCGGCCTGCCGGTCTCCCGGTCCAATACAAAAACAAACCCCGACTTCGATACCTGGGCCACGGCATCTGTTTTGTTCCCGTCTTTCCTGAGGGTGACCAGATTGGGAGGGGCCGGCAGATCGTAATCCCATAAATCATGATGAACGGTCTGGAAATGCCAGATATATTTGCCCGTTTTCGCCTCCAGCGCAACGACACAATTCCCATACAGGTTTTTACCCTTACGGTTGCCGCCATAAAAGTTGGGAGATGGCGATCCCAGGGCCAGAAACACCATTCCACGCTTTTTATCCAGGCTCATGCCGCCCCAGTCATTGACTCCGCCGGCATATTTCCAGGCTCCTTTGGGCCAGGTTTCGTAACCCGGCTCGCCCGGTTGTGGAATGGTGTGGAAGGTCCATTCCAGCTTGCCGGTTCGGATGTTATAAGCCCGGACCGACCCCGGCTGAGCGCCATATAATTCAGAAACCCTGCTGCCCAATATCAACAAATCCTGATAAACCATGCCCGGGGAAGTAGCTGTCACCGACGCTGCTGCAGTGTCATTCCGAAGGCCGGCATTCAAATCCACTTTCCCATTCTCGCCAAACCGTGGAATCGGGGTGCCTGTCCGGGCATCCAGGGCAAACAGATTACTTCCGGCAGTAAACAAGATTCGTGCATCATTCCCGTCCTCCCAATAAGTTACGCCGCGGTTTGTTCCTCCGCCGCGCCCTCCGTCAAACGGATCGAACGACCATATCTTCCGCCCGCTGCCGGCATCAATAGCATAGACCCTGTGTCGCGCGGAGACGACATACATCACGCCGTCGACAACAACAGGATTACATTCACTTCTTCCGAAACGGGAGCCTTTCGGGGCATCATCCGGGCGAAAGGTCCATGCCGGCGCCAGGTTTTCAACGTTTCCCCTGTTGATTTGCCGTAACCCGGAATGGCTGGTGCTTGCTGCATCCGCTTTATACATCTCCCATGTCTTATGGGATTTATCGCCGGGCCGGCATCCTGCATATACATAAACAAGAATCGCCAGAAAGACCCCCCTTTTCAGAAATCCGTGCCGGTTTGGAGAAACAAGGGATATATTCATTTCCAAATTCAGTTTCGTTTTTCGTAATCGGAAACAGGATACAGGCTGATCTTCAAAAGAATTTTACTTCCCGCCTGTAATTCAATGAGACACATCATACCATAAAAACCACCGGCGCATAAAGAACGACGGGGCGTTTATTTTGCAATACCCTATGCTCCACTTTCCGCTCGTCGCTGCTTAACCGCCGGCGCTGCTTTCAGGAAAATGGCACCATAGGTTCTATTTCTCCGGCACACGCGGACTTAAAACGATTGCACTACTATCAGAATCCGCTGTATACCTCAAATCCATGGTAAGTGCCATGACATCCATAACCTTTGAAAACAATTCCTTATCAAAATAGGCTGTCAATCTCCGTTTATACAGGGAGGAGTCTGACACGACAAACTTTTTACCGTAATAGCGTTCCAGCTTTTTTATCACTTCTTTTAGCGGAGTATTATCAAAAAGCAGTTGTCCTTTAATCCAATCCAGATAAATGTCTGTATTTACATTTCGGGGAGCGGTGGGGATACCATTCTTTTTCACCTCCGTCATCTGACCGGCAGTTACGATTGCTTCTTCGTTTTGCGGATGCTGCATCTTCATTCCCTGTTTCTTCACTCCGGGCAAAGAAGAGCGAACCGCCACCATACCGCTCTGCACGATAACTTTAGTTTCGGCGTCGCCCGGGTAGGCGCAAACATCAAATTTGGTACCCAAATCCCGGATATCCGCTTTAGTGGTGTGTACAATAAAGGGATTGCTATCATCATGGACGACCATAAAATAAGCTTCCCCTTTCAGCTCGACTTTTCTCGATTTTCCGCCGAATTTTTCCGGGAAACGAATAACGCTATTTCCATTCAGCAGAACGTGAGTCCCGTCACTGAGGGTCAGGCGGACGCGTTGCCCCGGAGGGGCGGTTACCTTCCTGACCACATCCTGCGGGCGTGTTTTCCGGGCTGAAAACGAATCGAAGAAGCGGGGGGATTGATACGCAGCAAGGAGATAGCAGAGTCCGATGATCAGCAAGGTCACAACCGCGGCGCCATATATCCGAACACCGGATAAGGCAGATTTGCGGGAGGATTCCTCCTTCCCCTGAAGCGTCGTGTCCGGCCGGCCTGAATGCCGGTTCAGCGGATGTATAGTAGCTGCCCGCTTATCATCAAACAACTTGTCGGCCAGATTCTTCCAGGCCTGATCTTCATCCTGATCCGGGAGGAATCTTTCCGAAATTCTCCATGTCTTCTGAAGATCCTGTATAAGCTTCGCATTATCAGCATTTTTATCCTTCCAAATACAAACTCTTTCATACTCCTCTGAAGAACACTCTCCTGCAATAAATTTTGTGAGCAGATCCAAATCCGGTTCATTAATCATTACAAAGTAATACGTAAACTATGTATAAATAGTTTGTTATAATCAGTTTGTTTATTATCAATATTTTGATTACTCTTACAAAACAACAAACCTCAAACAGTTGCTTTTTTTCTACTGTATATACGGATTAATGCAATTTTACCCCTACAAACCGGCATGAGCTTTTGTCGGCAGGGGGGCATACCTCTACACCTGGTGCTAAAATGGAAACAAGGAAATCAACTGTTACAACACGATGGTATCGCCTGATACCGATTGTCTTTATAACGTACAGCTTCGCTTATCTTGATCGCGCAAATTTTGGATTTGCGGCTGCGGGCGGAATGGAAGGAGATTTACATATTACCCCGGGGATGCTGTCTCTACTGGGATCGTTGTTTTTTCTGGGTTACTTCTTCTTTCAGATCCCCGGAGCACATTATGCCGCAAAGAAGAGTGCGAAAAAACTGATATTTTGGTCCCTCATTCTATGGGGGGGGCTTGCAGTGGCAACCGGACTGGTCAGCAACGTAACACTTCTGATCATCATCCGGTTCATGCTGGGTGTGGTGGAAAGCGCCGTATTCCCTGCCACGCTGATATTATTAAGCCATTGGTTCACCAGAAAAGAGCGTTCCAGGGCAAACACCTTTTTAATTTTAGGCAATCCTGTAACCGTACTCTGGATGTCAATCCTGTCAGGTTATCTGGTGGATTCCCTCGGCTGGCGATGGATGTTTATCATGGAAGGGTTGCCGGCCATAATCTGGGCATTCTTTTGGTGGATCCGGATAGACGACAGGCCGAAAGATGCAAAGTGGCTGTCGAACCAGGAGAAACAGATACTGGAAAACCAGTTGCAACAGGAGCAAACCAACATAAAACCGGTTAAAAATTATGCGGAAGCCTTCAAATCCCGGCCGGTCGTTTTGCTAAGCCTGCAATATGCGTTGTGGAGCATCGGCGTGTACGGGTTTGTGATGTGGCTGCCCTCCATTATCAGCGCCGCCCCGAACATGGACCTTGTAGAAACGGGCTGGCTGT
>CAZNHE010000074.1:0-14796 GCA_964572735.1 uncultured Chitinophagales bacterium
CTCACCTGATTATCAATAGGAGCTTCAACTATTAAGGTAATCAATAAAGTGATTATTAGAAGAATGAATACTATCATTTTACAACAAAATTCGTACTATCTTTTTGGGGAATAAAACCATAAAGAGAAAATCGTGGTCAGGATACAAAGTGGCATGGTTATGCCCATGATATTCCCGACATTTGATATGATGTTTTTACCAATATGAATAAACTCAGCCTCTGAAAAAGCTTCTATTGAGCGGCTGAGTACAAACCAGGTTCCCCAAAATAATCCGGTGATCAATATCAGCAAAAACAGTGTAACAAATTGCACGATTTTCAATTTCATGCTTCTTCATCTCAGGAAGATTGAATTATCTTCAGTTTATCTCATATTATCGGCAAAATCATTCCCCGGAAGGATGTAGTTGGATGCGATACCCGGTTACAGCCTGTTTCCTTTTATCAGCAATACAGATTTTATGGATTGCTCTTTTAAATGAAGAAACTTTTCCCTCTCTTTGTCCAGCATGAAACCCTGAAAATCATCGTCGGATTCAAAGGTTACCAGATGAATTTCATAAGGAGGATCAATAGTTCCTTCTATGATTTCGTGCTCCGCCGGTCGCGCGCGAAGCAAAAGTTGCCCCTTATATTTCGGAATCAGCGGCATGGCAATCTCCTCGAACTGAAGAAATACATCTTCCTGTCCTTTCTTCACATAAATCAGCTGGGTGACATATATACTCATGATATTGCCATTTTATTATTTGATTGTCATCTGATGTATCGGCAGATCGGGAACCCGTGCTTTTGTTTTTCCGAAGCAGCATGCCTTTTTCTCTCCACAACAAAAGGCCATAAAGAAGCCGGGAAAGAGTCTTTGAATATTATAAAGAATTATCTCAGAAGAAATATAAACCCCGGCAGTTTTCGGGAATGATCGGAATTTATGGCAGGTTGATTGATTTATAAATCATAAAACCGTCATCAAAAGAGACCGAATTATGTTCTACCATGATAAAAAACTGCAATATACCGTTAAAGTGGATAAACCCAACCCTCAATTCGCCAATATGCTTCAGCAGGCCATCGGCGGCATTGAGGGGGAAATACGGGTCTGTCTCCAGTACTTGTTCCAGGCATGGGGCAGCCGGGGCCCTAAGAAATACCGCAATATGCTTCTTGAAACGGGAACCGAAGAAATATCTCACATCGAATTACTTTCAACAGCTGTGGCTATGAATTTAGATGGGGCATCCAGCCGGGTCAAAGACAAGATGGCAGAAGAAAACCCTATGGTCGAAGCTATAATGGGCGGAATGAACCCGCGGCATATTCTTTCATCTGGGTTATCTGCCATGGCTGTCGACAGCAACGGGGTACCGTTCAACGGCTCATGGGTCGTTGGTACGGGCAATATTTCGGCTGACATGTATGCAAATATCATGGCAGAATCGGCAGGAAGGTTGCTGGCGACCCGGCTCTGGGAATCAACCGATGATCCGGGGATGAAGGATATGCTTGCTTTTCTGATAGCACGGGATACCATGCATCAAAACCAATGGCTGGCCGTGCTGGAAGAATTGGGTGGCCCCACCAGGAATCATCCGATTCCCAACAGTTTTCCACAAAACAAGGAGGCGGAAGAATTCAGTTACACATTCATGTCTACCGATATCGATCAGGAACCCGCCAGCCTGGGACGATGGACTACCGGAAAATCGATCGACGGCAAAGGTGAATTTTCGTTTTCACGTGCCATCCCCCACGGACAAGAGCCCGAATTAGCAACTCCTGATCCCTCAGGATATGCCCAAAAACAGCAATCTGACGGAGTCTTCTGATGGGTTTAGATAATAACTGATAAAAATCATAATGTTCGAGCGGCTGAGATACAGGTTAAGGAGCGTTGAACAAAGAGGGCAATATCACCTCTCACAAAGCGGGGTGGTCAGGCGTGTCATGCCCTTTCGTAAGCCGCCCGTCCTGTTATTATCCTATCCGAGAAGCGGCTCCTCGTGGGCAGGGAAAATCCTGGGTACTTCCCCGAATGCCGCTTACCTGCGGGAGCCCGTAACTCAGCCGTATCTTAAAAAAGGCGGCCTCACCATAACCGACGTCGAACATAACCGGCAGGCTTTACATGCTTATGTGAAGCTGGCCGACAAGGCCTTCGGGGGTATCCCTCCCGATCATCCTTCTGTTGTCCAGAATTGGCATGACTTTTCCCTTATTGGCCGCAGCAGAAAAACACTTCTGATTAAGGAAGTCAATCCCAAGGCCCTGCATTTCTATTATAAGCGGTATAAACCCCGGATACTTCTGCTTTTGAGACATCCGGCGGCAATAGCATTAAGCTTCCGGTGGCTGGGCTGGCTCGAATCTGCCGATGTCCAAATAGAAACGGGCAAACGGGCGGCTAATGCGTGGGAGAGATTCGGCTATACCTATGGTATTCTAATGAAAGAATCGCTGGATATAGCCCGGGAGATTGATGGTCATAAAATCCTCTTTTACGAAGACCTGGCAAATGATCCTGTGAACCGATTCAAACAAATCATGGAGTTTTTGGATTTTAAGATTCCCGAAAATTATGATGATATCATCAAAAGGTACTGTTATTCGAAACAAGAAATTGGCAGTGCCTATCAAATACAGAGAATGTCGGGTGAGATGATCGACAAGTGGCGCAGGGAGCTTTCCGGGGAGGAAATCCGATGGCTCAAAGAAGGGTTTCTCCAGGCCGGATTGAGTTATTATTCTCATGAAAAGGACTGGGATCCCGATATATGAGCGTTTTTGCGGCTTCTGTTTTACTGCTGATGACAAGCCGGAATGTACGTGTTCTGCCTATGGTCGTACCTGCTTTTGGGGGGTAACGATTAAGGGGTACACTCCTATAAACCGCCGGCCGCGGCTTTTCCCAACTGATCCACATACATTTGTACAAATTGCCCCTTCTTCTTTCGCCGGTACTGCATTACCCACCGCGGATGCGGAAGTGGCATAATTTGCTTAAAAAACAAATACTTTTCGTTGAGTTTTCGGAAGTAGGCGTAATTGGTCCCCCGGCCAAGGCAAAAACATAATTCCGATCCCGGAAAGATTTCCTGCTGGCGGCGGATGGCCTCGACGATGAACGGTTCACTATCGGCAAGCAGCATCTTGTCGTCATAATAATTCAGATTTCTGCCATCTCTGACAAATCCCAGGGGGCAAACGGCACTTACAAAGAAATGCCGGTAAAACAAATCCACACCTCCGTACGCATCGATCATCTCATACACGAACTCGGAAGATAACTCCGGCTTCTTCCTGAAATCATTCTTGATGCCGCATGCTTCTTCAAGCCGTATGGGATCGGTGAAAGGTACCCCGGTAATTCCCGCTCCGAATCTGCCGGGATTAATGCCAAATAATACTATACGCGGGTATTCATCCGCATAAAAGCGGCAATAGAAAGCTTTGGCCGACTCCATCGCATCTTCATTCCGGTACGGATCCATGATTGCCACTCCTTCGGGAAGAGGAAAATCCGAATTAAGCTGTTCATAAAAACGAAGGATTCGTGAGGAATTATTGTTATCATTCATGAGAAGATCATTAAACGACGATTGATTCTTCCAAAACTACAAAAACCTGCTCACATGCTATAATTCGGGAGGAAGGACAGCTATGCCAGGCGACCAATCCTGTTCTGAACCCGGAATAACCGAGGATAAAAGACTACAGCCGGAGGTTCTTTTCCAGAAACCGGTCGCCGATTCCCATGAAACCAGTGAGCCGCATTTACGAATAACAGAAAAAAAGATCACCAACCAATACCAGAGGAGTTCTTATGGGTAGTCTCATCGGTCTCATCATCCTTATATTGGACATCATCGCCATCGTCAGCTGTCTGAAAAGCAGCCTCAGTACGGGTATGAAACTGTTATGGATCATCCTGATTATCATTTTACCCTTCATCGGGATGATTTTATATTTCCTGATCGGGAAAAGGATGTAGCGCTGTTTTTTTAGGCCGCACTTATCGGCCCGGATATCTTCGACGGGAAGGGTAATCCCGCAATTTGCCAATGGCCGGCGGACAGATGTGCCCGTCGGAGAATCCGGAATTCGTGCTTCACGACATTGAATACCGGGATGGAGGGGGCACGGACATAAACCTTCCGGCTTGTCGGAAGGGAACCCTCTGTTCCGTAAATCCCGATAAGAATGAATGATTGCAGCCCAAAAATAAAGTATCATCACCATAACCCTTAAAGGATGACATCTTTCTTATCCCGAACTCATGTTATGTTATTACTCATATGAGCTTCCGCCATTTCATCTTTTTTATGATGGTGATTTGCTATTCTGCAGGTTGCCATAAAACGGATCAAACCCATCACAAAACCGGCAGTACCTCAGAAGCCGACTCCGGGAGACCGTTCGAAGCGCAGCAACCGGATGCTACGGCTGATTCGCTGGGACCCGCAGGGGCCGTTGCCGTGATCCGGCGTTATTATGATGCCATTAACCAGGGTCATTATCGGAGAGCCTTTCTTCTTTGGGAAAATGACGGATCGGCAAGCGGACAAACACTGGAAGCATTCAGGAAAGGATACTCGGGAACCCGTTCGGTAATAGCGACCATCGGAACACCCGGACGGATTGAAGGCGCCGCCGGATCCCGGTATATTGACATTCCCATTTTCCTCAAAGCCACCACCAGAACCGGAGAAACGCAATACTTCACCGGGAAATACGTGTTGCGTCGTGTTGTGGTCGACGGAGCTACACATGAGCAACGAAGATGGCATATTTATTCGGCCAGCATATCACAAAAACAGCCTCCGTCACCTGACAAAGAGTAGTTCCCAAAAGAACCCCCTCTCTTTCCAAAGAAGAAAACCCCCGAAAGAAGATGAATGCTATGAATAAAGTATATGTGTTTATATGCGTTCTACCCCTGTCCTCTCTGAAGATTAAGTTCCTCTAAGCTTTCTAAAAGCTCTCCTGTGCTAAACCGATAATGGTTCTGCACGACAACAAGTTATAATAGTATGCTTCAACGACATAAATCGTAAAACGATCTTTTCATATTATTAGCTGATCACCAGGAAGCTTTTTTTAAATAATGATGATGAACAAAATTTACAAGTTGATCTATTTGAGTTCTGAAGCTGAAGCCTTTAATGAGCACGAGCTTCTCGATATCCTGGAAAAATCTATAAAACAAAACGAGGCCTCTCATATCACGGGACTGTTACTGTATTCAGGTGGCAATTTCATCCAGTTGCTGGAAGGGCCAAAGGAATCGGTAGAAGCGCTATTTACGAAGATTTGCCGTGACCGGAGGCATACAAATATCATACGCCTGCTCTCCGAATATTCCGACAAAAGGGATTTTCCCGATATGAAGATGGGTTTCCGCAAAATTACTCATTCCCTTGCCCGGCAGAACATTACGGCTTTCGACAAACTACTCGGCGGAGATGAATTCGAAGAGCTCGATTTGCAGCATATTTCATACAAGGTGAAGGTTTTCTTCAATACCTTCCGGAGGGTAGCCTGCCTGGCCTCATAAAATATCTCCCATTATGATTGTAGGGCGGAGAGCCTCTCCGCCCAAACCCGGGATGGAAAATCGCTTGATATTGCGACGAATCCACTCGCACTGCCGGAAGGGCCCTCCAATCTGCCTCTCCCTGCATTTCCTTTCGGTGAAAATCCGTTGCCTGAACCATTCGGCCTTATTCCGTAACTTGCCGGTCAACGCACCATTAATACCTTTCGGGTGACTCTTTCGCAAGATAACAGCCAAACAAAAAATCCGGCTATGAAAAACAGAAACCTTGGGAAAACGGATATTAACATCGGTGAAATCGGGTTAGGCTGCTGGCAGTTTGGAGGAGACTTTGGTCCCATGAAGGAGCAAACGGCCCGTGATATTCTGGAAGCATCGGAGAAAAATGGGGTCACCTTTTTCGATACCGCAGATGTATATGGAGACGGCAGAAGCGAGCGCTTCATAGGAGAATTTCTGCGCAAGACCGACAGGAAAATAACGGTAGCAACGAAATACGGTCGCGAATCCGATGTGTATCCCGATAATTATACCGAAGCGGCATTAAAAGAAAAGACAGAAGCCTCCCTCAAGCGGCTGAAAACCGGGGCGATCGATCTGCTCCAGCTTCACTGCATTCCCATGAAATATCTGGAATCCGGAGAAATTTTTGAATGGCTGCGTAATTTGAAACGGGAAGGGAAAATTCGTCATTTCGGGGCCAGCGTGGAAACAGTCGACGAAGGTATGGAATGCCTGAAAGCGGACGGACTGGCTTCCCTGCAAATTATCTTCAACATTTTCCGGCAAAAACCGTTAGAGAAATTGATTCCCGAAGCCGGAAGGAAAGGAGTCGGCATCATCGTGAGGCTGCCGCTGGCGAGCGGATTGCTGGCTGGGAAATTCACAAACAATTCCACGTTCGCCGAGACGGACCATCGCCATTTCAACCGTAACGGAGAACATTTTAATGTCGGTGAAACGTTTGCAGGGATTCCTTTTGAAAAAGGGGTAGAACTGGCCGATCGGATCAGGCAATGGGTACCTGAAAACATGACAGTGGCCCAAATGTCGTTGCGATGGATTCTTGATTTCAACGAAATATCGGTTATTATCCCCGGAGCCAGTCGTCCTTCGCAGGCAGAAGAGAACGCGCAGGTCTCTGCACTTCCGCCGCTGACGGCAGATCTACACCGGCAGCTGGCTTCTTTTTATGAGAAAGAAGTGCGCGAACACATCCGTGGTCCTTATTGACCGGAGGGCCGAACCCCCTATAAAAAAAGAGTCGTCCGCAGGCTATCCGGACGACTCTTTAATTCAAGCTGTGTTTGTTCAATCCAGGCTCAAGGTCATTTACTTTGGTGAGCCTGAGTATTGCCGTGATCGACTTTCAACAACTGTACATCGAAAATCAGCATCTGGTTCGGTTCAATGGCATTACCTGCACCGCGGGCTCCGTAAGCCAGTTTTGAAGGGATGAACAACCGCCATTTGGCACCAACGTGCATCATCTGCAGTGCTTCCGTCCATCCTTTAATGACCTGCCCTACCTGGAAAGTTGCCGGCTGTCCCCGTTTGTATGAACTGTCGAACACTTTCCCGTTGAGCAGGCGGCCCTCATAATTAACGGTGACCTTATCCGTAGCTTTGGGCGCTTCACCGGTACCTTTCTTCAGGATTTTGTACTGAAGCCCCGAGTCGGTCACATGCACGCTGTCTTTTTTGGCGTTTTTGGCCATGAATTCTTCTTCTTCCTGCTTGTTTTTCTTACCTTCTGCTGCCTGTTTTTGAATGTGTTTATTGTACAGGTCACTTTGAAAACCCTGGATGGCTTTCTGCATGTCCTGTGCGGAAAGAAGAGTGTCCGTGTTGCCGTTCAGTGCATCGGATAACCCACGTGCCAGGGCGTCGGGATTTATTTCAGCGTCTTGTTGTTTGAAGTTTTGCCCCATGTCGTAACCGATACTATAACTGACACGGTCGGTCTTGTTGTTTAGATCAGGTTTGTAAGATTTACCTCCGGAAGATTGCTGATTACAAGCACTGAACCCCAACAATGATAACCCTATGAAGGCATAAGAGAGAACATTTTTGCTACGCATACGTAAAGTTTGTTTAATTAATAATGAACGAAAATTGCACTACAACCTCTATAAGGTCCGGATGTACGAAATACCGGGTTAAAATACGGCATTTTTAATCAGGTACAAATGCAGAGGGATCAACGTCTTTTTCCGACAAAAAGGGAAAGATCGCTGATGCTCCTTATACCGAGGGCCTTTGCCTGCTTTTCCCGCATCATAACGGCATAGGTGTTGTTGAAGCCTAACGGCTGCAGCCAGGTTATATGGTAACGCTCCTCGCATCTCTTCTTTACAAACCGGTAAACCTCTTCCTGATTGTTACGGAGCGCATTAATCCGGGATGAGTCTGCTTTCAGAATTACATAGAGGCCGGTTCCCGTATATTCAGGATACAGATCAATTTTACCGTTTATCAGCGCATCAAACACAATTCTGGTGCCTGCCAGTCCTGTTTTGAGACCGGCCGTAAGACTGCTGTTATTCTCGATGAGGGTCTTGAACATCCAGTCAAGGATGAATTGCTCTGTGAAGTTTTTCCCGCCGATAAGGATGCCGGGCGGACCACTTCTCCGGATGGTTGTCCGAAATCCCCTTGATTCTAAAAAATGCCGGGCGACATACGCGGGACTCTCATGGAGCCGGTCGACCTGATAGTTGAGGCGGCGCATAACAGAGTCGCTTAACTGTCCGTGAAGCCGGTTCAGGATCGGCCTGAGTTCCGGATGTGCTTTCAGCGTCCGGTCGCTGATCAGGGGGGCGCAATAATAAGGAGGGAAATAATGCCGGTCGTCTTCCAAAACACGCAGGTTAAAGGCGGGGATGCGCCCGTCGGTCGAGTAACCTACGATGGCATCGACACGCTTGTTTTTAAGAGCCTGATAAAGCAGTGCCTCATTCATTTCAACCGTCGGCATATGCAAATGATACGTGTCGGCCAACCCGTCATACCCGTCGGCACGCTCACTGAATTCGGGAGGCATCCCCAGCATGATTCCCGTTCGCGGAAAGCTGTGAATAGCCGTAACGGCCAAAACAATGGCGAGAACTACACCTATGCCCCATCCGATACCATGTTTCCATCGCTTCAGGTGTTTTTGGAAGAGTTCCAGAAGAAAATCGAGTGATAAGGCAAGCAGTGCGGCTGGAAAGGCACCGGCAAGGATCATAACAACATTATTCAGGGCGATTCCCCGAAAGATATATTCGCCCAGGCCACCCGCCCCAATCAGAGCGCAAAGCGTGGCCACCCCCACATTGATCACCGTAGCCGTACGGATACCGGCAAAAATAACCGGCATGGCCAGAGGCAGGCGTACGCTAAAGAGAATTTGAAGATGTGACATCCCCATACCACGTGCAGCATCAATGACAACCGGATCCACCTCATGAATGCCGGTAAAAGTATTTCTGACAATAGGCAAAAGTGCATAAAGAAAGAGTGCAATAATCGCCGGAACCGCCCCAATACCAAACAGGGGCAGGAGAAAACCGAGAAGTGCCAGGCTTGGGATCGTCTGAATAATCCCCACAGATCCCAGAATGGTTCCCCTTGACCTCCGGGAGTAATGGGCACAAATACCGAGCGGTATTCCGATTACGACCGCCAGGATAAGCGCTCCAAATGTCAGCTCGATGTGCTGTAACAACTGGGTAAGCAGTTCCTGGCGGTTTTGGATGATAAAGCGGAGGAACGACGACATTATTCCGGTTCCCTGGTTTGATGTCCGCGATATTTTAAGACGGCCTCGAACAGATCACGGCCGGTGGCAACCTTTAACAGCCGGCGCTCATCCCCAATGCAAAAAAAACCGTCGTAACCCGGGGAAAGAGAGAGCTCTGCCAGCACTTCTGCGGCAGATTGATGCGGAGCGAATATCCGCAGCCCTTCCGTTGGACGATCTTGGGGAGAATCCAGATAAGAAAGAAGTTCGTTTAGCGGAATAACCGATAGTTCGAGAGTCAATCGCTGAGAACGAAAAAAGCTGTGTACAAAATCATTGACAGGGCGGAACAGCAAATCCTCGCGTGTCCCTGTCTGCTGAAGGCTCCCATGGTCCAAAAGGGCCAGCCGGTTACAAAGCTCGAATGATTCCGGAATGTCGTGAGTGACCAGTACCATGGTCTTCCGGACCCGTTTCCTCAATTTCTTGAATTCCCCGATCAGATCCCGGCGGGAGATCGGGTCGCTGGCTGCAAACGGCTCGTCCAGCAAGATGACGGGCGGATCCGCAGCCAGTGCACGGGCAAGTCCCGCACGTTGCTGCTGCCCCCCGCTCAATTCATGAGGATGCCGGTTGATGAAGACATCCGGTTCCAGGCCGACGAGTTCCAGGTTACGCCGCACCGCCTCCCGGATCTTGCGCAAATCCCAGTTCAGCAGCCGCGGAACGGTCGCTACATTTTCACCGATTGTACGATGAGGAAAAAGTCCGACATTCTGGATCATATAACCAATATGCCGCCGTAACCGGACGGGATCCTGCTCCAGAATGTCTTCTCCATTAATCCGGATGGTACCCGAACCGGGTTCAATAAGACGATTGATCATCCGGAGCGTGGTTGTTTTTCCACTTCCGCTGGTGCCGATCAACCCGAACGTCTCTCCCTCATACACGGTAAAGGAAACGGAACGAACGGCTTCAATCCCGCCAAACTGCTTACTCACCGAATCCAGACGAATAACTTCCTTTGCCATGGTGGTAACATATCTGCATCCGGCAACATATCCAACTTCCGGTACACAATTTCTCCTCCTGATGACAAGCCGGAGGATTTGCGGTCGTGCTCGCCCTCTCCGATTCACCGGAACAAGCACGAGCACGAGCACGAATTTTGTCTTATTCTTAACGGTAAAAGCCGAACCGGGCAGTAGCAACTAATGAAACTATCCGTCCCGATCGTTGTTTAGGTATTGCATTGACAAATATCTTATGAAATAATCCGAAAGGTGTGAAGTATGAATACATTGCATGAAAACAAGACATGGACCATCGGCGGCGACCTGGAAATTAACCGTTTTGGTTATGGAGCCATGCGCATTACCGGCAGGGGAATCTGGAAAGAACCTGAAGATGAAGCAGAAGCGGTCCGTGTCTTGCAAAGAGCGGTGGATCTGGGGGTAAACTTTATTGATACCGCCGACAGCTACGGGCCCTACGTCTCCGAAAACCTGATTGCAAAGGCGCTTTATCCTTATTCGGCGGATCTGGTCATTGCCACAAAAGCCGGCCTTGAGCGTACCGGTCCCGATAAATGGACGGTTAACGCCCGTCCCGATCATCTGAAAGAGGCGCTGGAAGGAAGTTTGAAGAGGCTGAAACTCGATCGCATCGATCTTTACCAGCTGCATCGCGTGGATCCGGACGTTCCTCTCGATGAAACGATTGGTTTTCTGAAAGATGCACAGGAAAAGGGACAGATTAAATATATCGGTCTTTCGGAAACCGATATTGAAACCATAAAAGAGGCGCAGAAACAGGTGAACATCGTATCTTTGCAGAATAAATACAGCCTCAATGACCGGAAATGGGAACCGGAGCTGCACTATTGTGAAGACAATAGCATCGCATTCATTCCCTGGAATCCCATCGGCGCGGGCAAGCTGGAACCGGCCGGAAAAGTGAAAAGAATTGCGGCAAAATATGACGTAACAGAATACCAATTGGCTCTGAAATGGTTATATAACTACTCCGAAAACATCCTGCTGATTCCCGGGACTTCCAAAGTCAGCCATCTGGAAGAAAACCTCCGGGCCCGGGAAATCTCTCTTGATCAGGAAGATTTTGATGCGATTACGGAAAACAGATGAATACCGGCGATCTTCATTATTCCAACATATCAGGGGATCGCTGGAGATGATTTTCATGAACTGTTTTGAATGACACCCTCGCACGTTTCTCCACAATAAGGCGGCTGAAAATCATTTCCCGGATTGGTCACGATTTCTGAGCTATAGATTTTATCTTGTCCATAAAAAATCAACTATGAAAGCAGTAGTTTTACCCCGGTTCGGCGGCGCAGAAGAACTGCAAATAACGGATATCGACGAACCGGCCGCCGGCGACAACCAGGTTTTGGTCAGAATTATGGCCGCCGGCATAAATCCCGTGGATACCAAGGTGCGAGCCGGTACGAGCGGCATGGCAAAACGAATACAACTACCCGCCATTTTAGGCTGGGACATCAGCGGAGTAATAGAAGCCACTGGCAAACACGTCACGTCTTTCAAGACGGGAGACGCTGTCTTCGGATGCGTCGGCTTTCCGGGATTGGGTAAAGCGTATGCCGAATTTACCGTCGTCGATCCGGCGTCATTGGCCAAAAAGCCAGGAAATATCTCTTTCGAAGAAGCGGCCGCTGTTCCTTTGGCAGGTCTGACGGCTTACCAGGCTATCAATGAGCACCTGAAGCTCCGCTCCGGACAAACGGTGCTGATTCAGGCTGCCGCTGGAGGAGTGGGTCACCTTGCGGTGCAATTTGCAAAGTTAAAACATGCCTATGTAAGCGGCACTGCCTCCGGCGAAAATGCGGCGTTTCTCGAATCCCTGGGTGCCGACCAGGCTATTGACTACAAAAACGAGAAGTTTGAAAGACGGGCCGGTAACCCGGATGCCGTGCTTGATGCCATGGGTGGCGACGTTTTATATCGTTCCATTGCCTGCGTCAGGTCCGGGGGAACCGTGGTCTGTTTGCCCTCCTCCACAAAAGACGATCCAAAGGCCGTTGCACTTGCCGGAAAAAGCAGGATAAAACTGGTATGGCCTATGGTATATCCTGACGGAGATCAAATGCAGGTTATTGCAGGATTGCTTCAGTCTGGAGAATTAAAGGTGCATATTGACCGGATTTTCACTATGGATGAAATCCCGCAGGCCCATAAGGCGGTGGAATCTCATCATACCAAAGGAAAAGTCGTAGTGAAGATCACCTGAGAGAAAAGATCGGAACGCCATTGGCTTATATAGAGTTATGGAAGGGACCGGGCGAAAAATATGAATTCTGGAGCCGGATTGGGTCAGCGGCACAGAAGAAAAGATGATCGTTATTGCGGAAATTCAGGTGCGGAAGATGAACGACACGCATACCTCCCTGTAAGGCTACGGGATTCCGGAAAAACAGGCCATCAACGGAAAGAAACCCGCTATAGCCCATGGGTAAAAACAGGGTTCTTATTTCGCTAAAAAACCACATACGTCACAGAAGGAGATGAACAATGCCAGCTAAATCTTTAAATATATCTGTAGCAGTTGTCATAGCCTGTGTAGCCATGGCAGCCGTCACGGCTTGCACTTCCAGGCAGACGGAAGGGGCAAAAACCGTCTATGTAGCCGAATTACACCCGATGAATACCGGAGTGACCGGGCAAAGAGCGACAGGTGAGGCCCGCTTTACAGTACAAAACGATACTCTTACCATTGATATCACCATGAAGGGTGTTCCCCCGGGTGTCGAACATTGGCAGCACTTTCACGGTTTCAAAAACGACAGCACCGCAGGCTGCCCCACTGCAAAAGCAGACGTCAACCACGACGGCATCATTGATTTGATCGAGACAGAGGCGACCTCCGGCACAACCATGGTTCCCTTCAATGGAGATCCTGCCGCCATGCAGGTTGCCTCCAACACCTATCCCATAGCCTCGGACAGCGGAACCTACGTTTATAAGAAAAAGGTACTGCTCGACACACTGAAATCAGCATTTAACAAAGCTTTTGGTACATCAAACCTTGATCTCGATCATCGGGTCGTTTTCATTCACGGCGTGTCCGCAGACAGCGCACTTCCTCCCTCGGTAGCTTCACTTGGCACCATACCGGCCCATGTGACCCTTCCTATCGCCTGCGGCAAGATTGAGCAGGCAGCAAATCCCTGACCCATGTTATATGGCAACACGATATAACGCCACACCCGCAGCTATGCTGCAGGTGTGGCTTCCTATTTTTATCATGCCAGATTAGAATTGAAAAGGAGATAAGGAGGAAACCGGTGCTCGATCCTTTACGCTTTCCGTGTTCCGCCATCGCTTGTGGAGAACACACCCTCTTCATCCATGGCGGGTAGCTTCGAACAAGAACCAGGTGCGTTGCTCGGTCTCATCGATCCAGACTTCAATCAGGCTGGTGGTTGCGATATCGCGATATTCGTCACACACTTCGTGGGCGGCACGCAGATGTGCTGTCAGTGTACGATTGTCGTCGCACAATTCGGCCAGCATATCTGCCGGCGTAACGTAATTGGCATCGTTATCCGGTATGCGCTGCAGCCGGGCGATATGGCCGATGGAGGTAAGGGTTGTCCCTCCCACCTTGCGGACACGTTCTGCAATAGGGTCGACCATTGCAAAAAGCTGATCACTCTGTTCATCGAGCATCAGATGATAATCCCGGAAATGGGTACCACTCATGTGCCAGTGGAAGTTTTTGGTTTTCAGGAAGAGTGCAAATACGTCTGCAAGAACGGCATTCATAGCCCCGGTAATATCCCTTGTTGCCGCCGCTTCCAAATCGGTGGGCGTAGCCAATGGAGCCTGTTGTCTCCGCTCGAGTTCCTTTGTTTTCGTTGCATTCATTTCAGTGATGGTTTTTATGAGTGTGTCTTCTTACAAATTTGTATAAAAATATCGATTTATTCCGCCTGGCCGGAAATTCGACTTGTATTTCCCGCAACAAATATTGACGATTTAGAGTTTTCATCATAGCTGCCACGTTTATATTTCTTAATGAAGAACGGGGTTATTCCGTTCATTTGAATACAAATATCGCCCCAAAACTGAGCCCCGCCGAAAAGCTGGCAAACGCAAAAATGCCGCAGGTCTTTCTGCCATGAATTGAGCAGTTTCAGCGTACACAATATAATTTTTGTTGCAAAATGCACAAAAAGGGGCCGCCTTCCCTTCCAGAATGGACCGATGGTAGAGACAGAACATCGGCAGATCTAAAAAAATCCGGGAAATGAGTTGAAAAGTTTGCATGAATATCTTGATCTTTAGGGTGTAATGACCTATATCCGGAGCGACGGGGAGAGATACCGCCCGGTTGTATCTCCCACTCTCTCACTCATTTTCCGGGAATTGATAATGCCCCCGGAGAATCATGGAGGTAGTCTGTCCCGAAACATCCGTCCGGGCCTGAATCAAATACTTTTTATTACCTTAACATCCGGCAGTCGATATCCATTTATCA
>CAZNHE010000075.1:0-14764 GCA_964572735.1 uncultured Chitinophagales bacterium
ACTATCAACTATCAACTATCAACTATCAACTATCAACTATCAACTATCAAAAATAATTAACAACCGCCAGCAAATACATCAACCCCTTGATCAGAATTGAAACCACAGGTTCGCATGGCATCTTCCTGCCTGATCTGGATATCGGGCTGGATACCGGGAGGTCCGGTGCAGCGTTCGTCTTCATCTCACACGCCCATTCCGATCATGTTCCCCGGAAACGCGGGATATCCGTCATCGCTACCGAACCGACCGCACGGCTGATGCACGCCCGCGGCTTCTCCGGAGAAGCCACGACGATGGATTTCCTGAAGCCAATGGAACTGCCCGGCGCGCGGGTCACCCTCTACCCTGCCGGACATATCCTGGGATCGGCGATGGTATTCGTGGAATCGGACGAAGGGACGTTGCTGTATACCGGCGACTGCCGGACGCCCCCGTCTCCCACAAGCGAAGGCTTTGAATTGCCCGACACCGTCGATTGCCTGATTACCGAGGCCACTTTCGGCCTGCCGATCTATCGGTGGGATCCGCCCGAAAGCCTGTTTCAGGAGATTCGTACGTTTGCAGAAGAAACGCTCGCAGAAGGTTACACCCCCGTTTTCCTGGGATATTCACTGGGGAAGTCCCAGGAGATCCTGCGGGCGCTTGCTCCGCTTGACCGGCGCATTCAGGTCCATGAAAGCACCTGGCCGCTATGTGAAATTTACTGCGATTATGGATACGATCTCGGGCGTTTCGAACAATATGATAAAAATACGGTTGAGGGCAGCATCCTTGTGACCCCCTCATCCGCAATGAGGAATGGGATGGTCGGTTCTCTGCCAAAGACGCGCGTGGCATATGTGTCGGGCTGGGCCGCGCTGGAGTCGCGCCGGGCACAGATGGGAGTCGACAAGATGATCGCCCTTTCCGATCACCTCGATTTCTTTGAGCTGATGCAGCTGTGCGAACGGTTACGCCCGAAACAGGTATACGTTACCCATTCGCCGAATCCCGAAATACCGTGCTACAGCCTCCGGAAACGCGGAATATCCGCCTCCCCGCTTAATAAAAGAGACCGGTCCCAATGACTGAAACCATTCCCTGGCATCCGGCTCCGCCCGGCTCCTTCCGGGCATTTTCCGAGGCGGTTCAACGCATAGCTGCAACACAGGAATTATCTTCAAAAATAGCCGTCACCAAAGACTATCTCGCGACGCTTGGCGAAGAGATAAACCTGAAGCCGGCCATTCAATTTCTGAATGAAAAACCTCCCGGCTCAAAACCAAAGATAGCTGCCGGACAACGTACAATCGGACTTTCTGCGGCCGAATTCTGCGGAATCGATTATGAACGGGTTTTCAAACCATGCCGGTCTGCAATGGGGAGCACCTCGGCGACCATACAGAAATTGATGGAGAATATTCCGGAGGCGCAATCGAGACGTACGCCGAAGATCGTACTTTTGTCAGAAGTGCAGCAGTGGCTCAATGATCTGAAAGGCATGCGGGAGCGAAAGAGGAAAAGCAGCTTTCTGCATGAGCTTTGGGAACAACTTACGGGATTGGAAATCAGGTACCTGCTGTGCATTATTTCGCGGGAACCGCTCCAAACCGGCCTTGGGACATGGGAAATTGCAGAAGCCGTCGCCCGGGCCTTTGACGAGGATATAAGGCGGATCCGTTATGTTTACATGATCAGCGGAAGCCTGGAACGAACCGCTGTGCTGGCTTCTCAGCATAATCTTGACAGTGCCCGGTTCCGCCTGTTTCATCCTTTGTCGTTCATGACGGTCTCGCCTGCCGGGAACGACCTTCCGAAGGATCTGGCAAATTATACGGCCGAAGTGAGCCTCGACGGAATACGTTGCCAGTTGCAGGCGAACGGCCATGAAATCCGGTTGTTCTCACGTGATTATACGGATATTACAACATCCTTCCCTGAAATCGACCGTCTCTTCAGAAGAAAAAATCTTCCGCCCGTCGTGCTTGACGGAGTGATCTGTGTGTATCGTGAAGGAACCATTCATCCGGGGGTACAACTGCAAAAACGTTTAGATGCTGAAAAGCACTCAGGCATTCCCGGAGACCCTCCTGCACTATTTTTAGCGCACGATATCCTGTTCACGGAAGGAGAAATGCTGATTGGCCTCCCACTCAGCCAAAGACGGACTTTGTTAACCGGACTATGCGAAAGGCATCGCATTCCCTGTACCATTCAGCATGAACTGCAGCATCCCGATGACGCGCGCTCTCTGCTGGATCTAGCGGTTTCGGGTGGAAATACCGGGCTGATCCTCAAACGAAAAGACAGCCTTTACGAATGCGGACAATGGGGGAGCTTATGGATAAAGGTGAGGGAACCCGGTGGCTCTCTTGTCACGGTCGTTATGTATGTGCACTCCGAAAGTGGAACGGAGAACCCTGGTTACACCGGCTTCACGGCTGGCGTTTATGTGGGTGACGACAAACGTTATGAAGAACAATTCATTCCGATCGGCAGGGTTTATGGAAAATTCCCGGATAAGGAATTAAAATGGTTGCAAAAACAGATCGAAAGATTGGCAACCGAGCGGTTTGGTCCGACTCTGGCCCTTCGTCCCGAAATCGTTGTTGAAGTGGAATTCGCCAAGATCCTGGAAAACAGGCGCACGAAGGCGAATTATGTACTGCAATCACCACGGCTCAAAGCCATTTGCAGAGATCCGGGGCAGTATAAGATCGCCACGCTGGCCGATGTAGAGCAGTTATACCGGCAGAAACAGGAAATCCCCTTGCGGGGAGAACAGAAGCCCTCATCATTTTGGGTGAATGCCGCCAGGGTGATTCAGAAGTAATATAATTATCGTAATTTGTTGCCACGGTAACACGGTAAGGTCTTAGCAGAAAAAGACTAACTGTAAGATTTCTTTAGAAGAAGAATAAACCACAATACTTACTGAGGTTCCGCAAAGGCAAATACATAGTGTAACATTGTGAAATTCATTGTGTACATAACGGTTTATTCCTTACCGCAAGGAACCGAAAAGAAAGTTATTCTACGAATATCAGAATCCTCATCCTTTTTCAGGATAATCACACAATAGATCATATCCGGCACTATCCTGATCACTAATCTGAATTAATATGCCCACAAACTGGACGCTGCACTCCAAACCACCGCACGATTTCTTCCTGTGCCTGGATGTCAGCGAATATTTTGATCATGAACACCATCCGGATGATATCTTTGAGAACGGGTTCACCCGGCCGGTCACGATTGGAGACAGGGATGTGCTCATTACTTCTTTCTTCAACGGAGATCCGGAGTCGCCGGTCTTCTCTATTCATTGCCCGGAGTCGCTGAGCAAAGGGGAAATTTCCGAAGCCAATAAAACGCTGGCACGTGTTTTAGGCACTGACCTGGATGTACGCCCGCTATACGAACAGGCTGCAAACGACCCGGTACTCGGACCCAAACTGACCGAATTTTACGGGTTGAAGCGACTGAGCCGGGCCAATATTTTCGAGGATTCGGTGAGCCGGATCATTCAGACACAGATTAAACATAAGCCGACGGCACGAAAGATGGTGTATGGCGTGCGGGAGGGTTACAGCCGATTGCTTACACATCAGGGAAAGGCGGTAGCCGCATGGCCACGGCCGGCAGATCTGGCGGGCGCCGATCCCGCTGCCATGAAGAAATACGGATTGTCACTGCGTAAGGGCGAATACCTGGTTGGTCTGGCAGAAAAGTTCGTTTCCGGTGAAGTGGAGATGGGAAAGCTGGAGGAAGCCGCCCCACAGGAATTCTATGATGCCATGACCTCGATACGTGGGATGGGTCCCACGACAGCCCAGGATCTCATGCTTTCGCGGAACCGTACCGATGCCTGTTTCCCCGGCAACAGGAGCGGCAACCAGGAGAGAGGCCTGCGGCGCTGGATCATCTACAGCTACGGTGGGGATCCGGACAAGACAACCGAAGAAGAATTTCAGGGGATGATTGAAAGCTGGAAAGGTTATGAAGCCTGCGCCATTGAATTCTTATACATGCATTACATTGTAAATGAACGGAAAAGGAAACATGGATAGGCAGGCCTTAGACCACGTTAGGTGCCACACGCGCTTTCGAAGTTCGTGGCACCTCACTGGCACCTCAAAAATTGTTCGTATTCCACGCCGGATTGGAAGAAACACGATCTGAATCGCTTATCAATCAAGTCACCGTTGCGTTTATCCAGCCATTCATTGAGGTTTGAATAAGGCCACATTCCCAAATTCATTTCCAAACCTGATTTTATAGGATTTTGATGAATATATCTGCACAGCCTGATCACATATTCCTCACTTTCAACTTCCTTAACTTTATATGGTCCTTCAAATAATCTGCCGGTTCTGTTTTGCTGTTTATTATATGCTTTGGTATAACTGTTAAATACCCGTTGCATAAATTGGCTGACGGGAATCTCCCGATCCTGTCGTATCAAATAATGAAAGTGATTGGGCATAAGCACATAGGCAATGAAACTTATTTTATAAAGGCGGCTGTAATACTTCATCTTCTTCAAGAGGAAGAGGTAATTGCCATCATTTTGAAAGATAGGTTGCCGGGCCGTTCCTCTGTTATAAACGTGATAATATCCGCCTTTTCTGAACTCTGTTTTTCTTCTTGCCATTGGTCTTGATTCTCATCTTATTTGGTTATTAGTTTTTTTAGGTGCCACGCACTTTGAAAGTGCGTGGCACCTAAAAAAAGCTAAGGTATAAACATATAGATCCCTGAAATGAGCCGGCCTTACAAAAATAACACTGCTAATGTGGTTACGGATCTCGCCGATATCTGGCGGCGCCTACAGGGAATTACCCGTATTCATTTCCAGGCAACATCTGAGATTCCCAACGGATGGAATAACAAAGGCACAGGAACAGTGGATGTTCGCCGATCCGGCGATAACGAGCTGATATTCAGGGAACACGGACAATGGCAGACAACTGCGACTCAAAATATTGCTTTCACAAATACATACCGCTGGATACAAGTTCCATCGGGACTCCGCCTGGAACATTTAAGAAGAGGAATAGCAAATCCTGTATTTTTGGTCGATCTTAAAGCCATTGGAAACAACAGATGGGAATCACAAACTCCTCATATTTGCGGGAATGATTTATATTCGGCTGCGCTTCAGATCCACGATCATACAATCGAACTAAAATGGACAGTCCGGGGTCCAGATAAGTGCGGGGATATCCTGAATATTTATACATAGGTTGCCGCTCAGATGCCACACACTTTGTTAAGTTATGTAATTTATGTGCGACGCACTTTAAAAGTGCGTTGCACCTGACCTGATCCCCTAATGAATATCCAGATCCTGCTTTATGACGGCTTCGATGAACTCGATGCCATTGGTCCGTTCGAAACCCTACGGATGGCTGAAGCAGGCGGCGCCGATCTGGAGGTCGGGCTGGTCGTCCCGGCGAACGTGCAGAAACAGGTTGTTGCGCAAAGAGGGCTTACAATCGTCTGCCGGGAGGTCCTCTCAATAGAATCGCCGCCCGATATCCTTTTAATCCCCGGCGGAGGCTGGGCGACGCGTGCAGAAAAGGGCGCCTGGGGGGAATATCAGAGGGGGATTATTCCCGATATCATCGGACAAATGTATAATGCCGGAGTCATTCTCGCTTCGGTATGTACCGGTGCCATGCTCATTGCCAAAACAGGCTTGCTTTCCGGGAAAAGAGCCGTCACCCATCATAATGCGATGGAAGATCTGCGGGCAGCCGGTGCCATAATCACAGATGCCCGTGTCGTTGACGAGGGAACCATCATTACCAGCGGCGGGATCACTTCCGGAATTGATCTTGCATTGTGGATCATCAAACGATTCTTCGGGGAGGCGTTGTCGAAGGCTGTGGAAGACCGGCTGGAGTACCGATCTCCGGGCACGGTCTGGCAAAAGAAAGAAGGATAGTTGCGATGCACTTTTGGAGCGCATCGCAACGTATCACTGACGACACGAACTAATCCAAAATCCCCACGTTTATTTCCCCTTTTCTTAATAGATACCTGTAACACGTAATCCTTACACTTCCGGATAACCCGTTGCCGTGGAATTTCTCTCCCCGGCCCCTTCCAATCCCGGGGATGGTAATCGGGCCAGGTTCCGCCAGGGGAACAGGTATGCCCTATACCGCCGAAAACGGCAGTATTACATACAAATTTGTTTAAAAAATGGGTACTTTTGGAGGTTATTGGCTATCACGTAATGATTGATGCTATACGGCCGCGGCGGGTTCCTCTTGAATTATAATCTCAAATAAGACAACTATGTATGGTATAATCCATTCCGAACTAAAACGATATATTGAAATAAAGTATGGTGAGGAGGTTTGGAAAAAAGCGTTAGAAAACATCGGCCTTCGGCATAAAATTTATCTGACAGGCGGCACTTATCCGGATGAGGAAATAAAAAAGATTATAACGGCCGCTTCGGGCCGTCGGCATTCCATAGACTCTATTCTCGAAGATTTCGGGCTGTTCATCGCTCCTGCCCTGATGAAAATGTACAAATCGCTCATAAAGCCGGAATGGAGAACTATGGAACTGTTGCTCAACACCGAAGGAACCATGCATCGTGTAGTGCGTATAAGAACTCCGAAGGCTCATCCTCCCTACCTCAAATTCGAAAAAACGGGATCTCATACCCTTCTCCTCCATTACGACTCACCCCGGCGAATGGCGGCACTCGCAAAAGGGATTATGAGAGGTGTGGCAAAGCATTATGGGGAAAAGATTCGTTTCCAGGAACAGAAAAAGGCCAATGGGAGCTCGGATATAGCCGTCTATATCTCCTGAAATCGGGATCGTTTTCCGGCAGCGGGTATAAACAAAAAGCCCCGGTCGGGTTGATCCGGGGCTTTTTTAACTTTAAGGAATGAAACCGGGCGATGATTACATCATTCCGCCCATGCCTCCCATTCCGCCCATATCGGGCATTCCGGCGCCACCGCCTCTTTCTTCTTTTTCTTCCGGTTTCTCGATAATGATGGCTTCCGTTGTCAGCAGCAATGCGGCGACAGAAGCGGCATTTTCGAGGGCGGTACGGGTAACTTTGGTAGGATCAATAACTCCCGCTTTCACGAGATCTTCGTACGTTTCCGTACGGGCATTGAAACCATAGTTACTGTCCTTGCTTTCCTTCACATTTTGTACCACGATGGAACCTTCCACCCCGGCATTATTGGTGATGATGCGCAGGGGTTCTTCGATAGCCCGTTTGATGATCTTGTAGCCGATCTCTTCATCGGGATTTTCGGCCTTCAGACCTTCCAGAGCCTTAACGGCACGCAGCAACGCCACTCCGCCACCGGGGACAATTCCTTCCTCGACCGCGGCACGGGTAGCATGCAGGGCATCCTCGACGCGCGCTTTCTTTTCTTTCATCTCCACTTCAGAAGCCGCACCGATGTAAAGCACAGCCACTCCGCCGCTCAATTTAGCAAGACGCTCCTGCAGTTTTTCGCGGTCATAATCGGAAGTGGTTGTCTCAATTTGGGCTTTGATCTGATTGATACGGGCCTTGATATCGTCCTGTTTACCGTTTCCATTGACAATCGTCGTATTGTCTTTGTCAATATTGATCCGGCTGGCCTGACCCAGCATGTCGAGCGTAGCATTTTCGAGCTTATAGCCCCGCTCTTCGGAAATCACGGTACCGCCGGTCAGGATGGCGATATCCTCAAGCATCGCTTTGCGGCGATCACCAAAACCGGGAGCCTTGACAGAGGCGATCTTCAGGGAACCACGCAGTTTGTTTACCACGAGTGTCGCCAGTGCCTCTCCTTCCACATCCTCGGCAATAATCAGGAGGGGTTTGCCGGTTTGGATCACTTTTTCGAGTACCGGAAGAAGATCCTTCATCGAAGAGATTTTCTTATCGTGGATCAGGATGTAGGGATCTTCCAGTTCTGCCACCATCGTGTCGGAATTGGTTACGAAGTAGGGTGACAGATACCCCCGATCGAATTGCATCCCTTCAACCGTTTCAAGATAGGTTTCGGTACCCTTGGCTTCTTCCACGGTGATTACACCATCTTTGCCAACTTTATCCATAGCATCAGCAATCAGTTGCCCGATGGCCTGGTCGTTATTGGCGGAGATGGTTCCTACCTGGGCGATCTCATTCGGAGAACTGATGTCTCGGCTGATTTTTTTCAATTCGGAGACGATCGCTGTAACAGCCTTATCGATACCGCGCCTCAGATCCATAGGATTGGCGCCGGCAGTTACATTCTTGAGTCCTGCATTGACTATTGCCTGGGCAAGAACAGTTGCCGTGGTGGTACCATCGCCGGCATTATCGCTGGTTTTGGAAGCAACTTCCTTCACCATCTGGGCACCGAGATTCTCCATCTTATCGGAGAGCTCTATCTCTTTGGCAACCGTTACACCGTCTTTGGTTACCGTCGGTGCTCCGAACGACTTTTCGATGACAACATTGCGTCCCCGTGGCCCTAAGGTGACTTTCACGGCATTCGCAAGCTTGTCAACTCCTCTTTTCAGAGAGTCACGTGCTTCGACATTATAATTTATTACTTTAGCCATAGTTTGTTAATTGTTTTCATTAACGATTCTGTTTTTATAAAAATCAGGATACGACACCGAGGATATCGCTCTCGCGCATGATCAGATAATCCTCTCCGTCCAAAGACAACTCCGTACCGGAATACTTGCCATACAGAACCTTGTCGCCGGCCTTGACCGACATATCAACCTTGGTTCCGTTTTCCACCTTACCCGGTCCGGCAGCAATGATCGTTCCGCGCTGCGGTTTTTCCTTTGCCGTATCGGGGATGATGATCCCTGAGCTGGTTTTTTCTTCAGCCGTATCCGGCTTTACCAGCACACGGTCAGCTAAAGGCTTGATGTTTGCCATATGTTTGACTCCCATATGATATTTATGTTTCGGTTGGTTAGCACTCTAACTTACAGAGTGCTAATTTATTTGATCAAAAAATATCAATAAATGTCACTTCGTTCAACAGTTTTTTAGCACTCATGAAAGGAGAGTGCTAAAAACCCCGCTTAGATCCCTCTAAGCGGCACATTGGAGGCCTTAACAACAATTGTGCCAATGCTATAACATCCTGTCTTCATCCCACCAAATTTTCTTTCTCACATGGATGAGCCTGACAAAATGTAATTTCATCTGTCGAGGATACCTGCCTTTTCCAGTAAAACTGTCAGCCGGACGAATTCCCCGGGTTCCAGTTCTTCAGGACGGCGTGTCCATTCGAAATCCGGCAGATCTCCGGATCCCCTCAAGGTCCTCAGGCTGTTTTTCAGTTGTTTGCGCCGCTGGTTAAAGGCCGTGCGAACGACCCGTTTAAAGTTTTCGAAACGGCAGGGCCATTCGGGATGAGTGAAATCAAGACTGACAACAGCGCTCTCTACCTTCGGTCTGGGACGAAATACTTCCCGTGATACCGTGAATTGATAGGAAACGGCCGCCAGTACCTGTACCTGAACACTCACAATACCGTAATCCCTGGTTCCCGGAGAAGCCGTTATCCGTTCCGCCACCTCCTTCTGGACCATGAATACGGCCTGGTTAAAAAGATGCGACCGGTCTACAATCGAAAAAAGAATCGGGCTTGTAATGTAATATGGAAGATTTCCGATAACAAAAACCGGGGAATTCTTCTCCCGCACAGACTTCCAGTCAAAGGCAAGAATATCCTCATGAATTACTGTTATATTGGGATATTCTTTATGTAGCAGCCCGACCGCCCGCTCGTCCGTCTCAACCGCATAAAGATTGTGGAAGCGCCGGGATAAGCGGCCGGTTAATGCGCCCGTACCCGGACCGATTTCTACGACGGGATCATCGGCACCGGCATGTAAACAGGCAACGATCTTGTCGGCGATATTCCCGTCGGTCAGGAAATGTTGCCCGAGGCGCTTTTTGGGTTGCATATGTTATTGATTATCAAAAAAAAGTCACGCTGTTTATTGAATATCCTGACTTTCTGCTATTATTGTTCTATGATTTGAAATACAAACACTTATCGGTTATTGAATGGAGATCGTGAATCCTTCGAATTTCTCGGTTGAACTGGGCCTGGAGACATTGGAACAAAAGGCCAAGAAAGGCGCATCCACTGTTTCCCTGAAAATAGGACTCCCGCGAGAACGATCCAATGATGAACGGCGCATCAGCCTGACTCCAGGCGGAACTTCCGTCCTGGTTGCCAACGGCCATGAGGTATATGTTGAAAAGGATGCAGGCCGGGAAGCCCGCTTTTCCGACAGCGATTATGCCGATGCAGGAGCCAGGATTGTTTATAACCGGAAAGATCTCTACGGCAGCTCCGACCTTATTGTGAAAGTGGCTCCTCCCGACGGGGAGGAGATCCGGCTGTTTCATAAGGATCAGATCCTGATTTCCGCCGTGCATCTGGGAAGCCGGGAGAAATCGTATTTTGAAGAGCTACGCTCCCGAAATATCGCCTGCGTAGGATTTGAATATATGCAGGAGACGGATAAATCTTTTCCGATCGTGAGGATGCTGCACGAAATTACCGGATCGATGTCTATCCAAATCGCCTCACACTACCTGGAGAGCACAAGCCGGGGGCAGGGAAGCATGCTCGGTGGGATCTCCGGAGTCCCACCTTCTACGGTCGTTATCCTAGGTGCGGGCATCATCGCCGAATATGCTGCGCGAACGGCCCTGGGATATGGAGCACAGGTTTTTGTGCTGGATAACAACCTTTCCCAGTTACGCCGTCTCGAGAACGCGCTCGACCGGCGCATCATTACCGCCATGGCCAATCATCAGTACCTTACTTCGGCCCTGCAACATGCGGATGTCGTCATTGGTTCGGCGCTGGTTGAAGGCTCCCTGGCTCCCTGCTGGGTTACCGAAGCGATGGTCAGGACCATGAAAGAGGGAAGTGTCATCGTCGATACGGTTATCGATCAGGGAGGATGTATCGCAACCAGCCATCCCACTACTCATTCCGATCCTGTTTATATCAAACACGGGGTGATTCATTATTGCGTGCCTAATATCCCCTCCAGCGTGGCCCGGACGGCAACACACGCTCTGAACAATGTGATCGGAGCCTTCCTGATGGATATCGGCGACGCAGGAGGCATCCATGAGGCACTTTGGAAAATTCCGTCGCTGCGCTCAGGCACCTACATCTACAAAGGGCTGGTAACGAAAAAACTTATCGCAGACCGGTACGATTTGCCCTACCGCGATATAGACATGCTAATCGCCAGCCATCTTTAGCAAAATCGTAGGTCGGACAGCTTGTCCGGCGAGCACGAAAAGGATCCCCCTATTTTTCACTATAAAGAAATTTGGAGAAATTGATGGCTGTAGACGGGCTGCCGGCAAAATATTTTCAATTCTGCAGAGTTTGTTACTGACAGTCCATAACCCATTATTAATGAAACGAAGACCTGTATGGCGCGAAGAGTCTCCGAGCTGAGTGTCCGTAATTACAAGCGTATCTTCTGGATCAATATGCTGATCAGTATTCCGCTTCTGGTGTTTTTTGCGTGGCCCTACTACCGGCTGGGGATGCTGCTGGCAGCTTCTCCCCTTGTGCTGATGGCCGGGGGATTCCTCTTTTCGCTGGCTTTTACATTTACCGTGATGCATGGCTACGTGACCATGTCGTTAGGCGTCCCCCATCGCTCTCACTATTATCGCTGGCTCTCGGTTCACAACCTGACCTACGGCCTGTTTTTTCATCAGCTTTTCAACAGCACCCGCTTCCGCCTGATGCTGATCATTGCCAGCCTCATCTTATTGACTCTCCCCCCTGTTTTCCAATAAAACCCCTCATAAATCCTACACAAAAGACACTTCGTTATAAGTGGCACCCCCGCCGGACTATCCTGGTGTGGATTGTTGCCGTTTGAGGAGGGATGATATCTTTTCGGTTGCGAGCTACCCCTCGAAAAAGGCTCTTTCAGGTTTTCACAGGATGTTTCATGCTTTTGAGAGTACCTGTCTCTTGATGTCGTCCACGACGGCAGGATCCAGAAGGGTGGAAATGTCGCCAAAATTCTCGGCCTCCCCCTGCGCAAGGCTTCTGAGGATACGACGCATGATTTTGCCCGACCGGGTCTTGGGAAGTCCGCTGACGACCTGAATACGATCCGGCCTGGCAATGGGACCGATGAACCGGTTGACCATATCATTAACCTCTTTTTTGAACTGATCCGGGTCATCCGGCTGATTATCACAGATTATAAAGGCAAAGATACCTTCTCCCTTAACATCGTGAGGGAAACCGACAACGGCCGTCTCGACCACATGAGGGTGCTCGTCGATGGCATTTTCGATCTCGGCGGTTCCCAGCCGGTGTCCCGAAACGTTGAGCACGTCGTCCACGCGTCCGGTGATCCGGTAATAGCCGTCCTTATCCCGGCGGCAACCGTCTCCGGTAAAATAATAGCCGGGATAACGGCTCAGATAATTCTCCACGTATCGGTCGTGGTCACCGTATACTGTTCGTGTAATGCCCGGCCAGGGGTACCTGATGCACAAATTTCCCTGTACGTCGTTACCTGTAATTTCCCTGCCTTCGTCGTCCAGCAATGCCGGCTGGACTCCCGGCAGAGGCAGCGTAGCAAAACCGGGTTTGGTGGGAGTGATGCCGGCAAGCGGCGAAATCATGATTCCGGCGGTTTCTGTTTGCCACCACGTATCCACGATCGGCGCTTTCCCTTTTCCGACATTTTTATCATACCAATGCCAGGCTTCTTCATTGATCGGCTCCCCTACCGTTCCCAGTACTTTGAGGGAACTCAGGTCGTACCGGTTGACATAATCCAAACTTTCCTTCATCAGGGCTCGGATAGCCGTAGGCGCGGTATAGAAATGTGAGACACGGTACTTCTCAACCACTTCCCAGAAGCGCCCGGCATCCGGATAATTTGGAACGCCCTCGAAGATGATGCCTGTGGCCCCGTTCAGCAGCGGCCCGTAGACGATATAAGAATGTCCGGTGATCCAGCCGACGTCCGCCGTGCACCAATAAATGCTGTTTTCATCGATCTGGAATACATTTTTGAAAGTATAACCTGTAAAAACCATATAGCCGCCTATCGTGTGAACCACCCCTTTGGGCTTACCGGTTGATCCGGAGGTATATAAAATGAACAGCGGGTCTTCGGCCTCCATTTCGACAGCCTTGTGCTCTGTCGAAACATTGCGAACCAGCTCGTCCCACCAATAATCACGGCCTTCGACAAACCGGATGTCACAATGGGTATGACGATAAACCACCACCTTCTCGACCGTGGGACACGATTCAAGCGCTTCGTCGGCAATATCCTTGAGTGGGATTTCCTTCTTTCCGCGGCGGGCACCGTCGTTCACCAGCAACACCCTGGCACCACAATCCTGGATGCGCCCGGCCAGGGATTTGGCGGAAAAACCTGCAAAAACAACCGAATGAATGGCCCCTATCCGTGCACAGGCCAGCACGGCAATAATCATTTCAGGGATCATGGACATGTAAAAACAAACCCGGTCGCCCTTCTTCACTCCCAGCGATTCCAGCACATTGGCAAAGCGACAGACCTCCTCATAAAGCTGGCGGTACGAAATTGTCCGCCGGAAAGCATCAGGATGATTCGGCTCGAAAATGAAAGCCGTCTTATTGCCTATTGTATTGAGATGACGGTCCAGGCAATTCTCCGTGATATTCAGTTTCCCTCCCTCAAACCATTTGATATTGGCATTTTTGAAATCTCCCTGCAACGTCTGATCCCAATGCCGCCGCCAGCAATATCCCTCCGCCTCACGCTCCCAAAATGACTCCGGGTCATCCACACCCTTTTTATAATCTTCCTGATATTCTTTTATGTTAGAAATATTCAGCCACATAATTACTACAAATTAAGGTTCGGATTACGAGTTATTTCATGACGGATCGGGGTTAATCCCGATGGAAGCGTTTTCAACTATGAAGTATGACTGATTTTTCGGTCTTTTGCAAATCAAAAATTATCCGTCGCAGCGGATTATTCTTAAGACGAAAACAGATCGGAGAGCTTCTCCGACCTGCTTTTGTTTATCATTCTCATCAAAATCATCCGTCGCGGCGGATAATAGCTGACTCATGATAATAAAAGAGAGACTTTGCCCTGCGAACCGGATGCCGGACTGTTACCGGCCGGATTTGCGCTTATAGCACTCATGCAGAATGCGGGTAATCCGCATCTTTTTCACGCGGACGTTCGAATAGGTCAGGTCCAGTTCATCAGCCACCTCCTGATTGTTCAGCTCGGGGTGCCTCAGAAAAAACTCGATGAAAGAACGGGCACTTTTGTGTAAACGGCCCAGACACTGCCGCAAAATTCGCTGTCGTTCTTCTTCAATAAGCTGCTCGAGTTGCTCTGCCCGGTATTCAAACGGGGCATAATTCAATCCGCTTTTGGCGAAAATTTTCTCTTTACGAATAATTTTCAGGTATTCATTTTTGGTTGCCTTAAGCAGATACCTGTAGAAAAGGCGCTTATCCTGCACGCCGGACTTCCGCACCTGTTCAATGACATCGGCGAGGGCGGTATGAACACAATCTTCTGCATCGGGCGTACTGGCCTGGAAATGGATTTGCAGATAGTCAATCAGGATGGGTACCACCAGCCTGAGGATATTATTAATGTGTTCTTTCTCGTTGGTCTGTATCGCAATTACGAGATCCGAGAAATCGATGTTAAACCGGTTAATCATTAATCAGGCCGACTCATCCCCTTTATTATCTGTAGCTGTTTC
>CAZNHE010000076.1:0-14752 GCA_964572735.1 uncultured Chitinophagales bacterium
ATCAGGATCTGTATGTGGCCGGCGGGAGCAATGAGTTTCCGTCCAGTTCACAGGCTCTGCTTGACCGGTTATATTTGAATGACGGCCACGGTCATTTTGTACGGTTGCCCCGTGAACTGTCTGCCGCCCGTTATGTGAGCACCTCGACGGTACAGGCGTCCGATTTTAACCGGGACGGTCGCAAGGATTTATTCGTGGGAGAACGCTTAAAACCCTTTGCTTATGGGCTGCCTGTGGGCGGATATCTGCTGAGGAATGAAGGTGGGGGGAAATTTCAGGATGTAACCGGTAAGCTGGCTCCCGGCTTGTCACACACCGGAATGATTACCGACGCTCTTTGGTGTGACTACAATCACGACAACTGGCCGGATCTCGTCGTTGCGGGAGAGTGGATGGGAATTCAGATCTGGGAGAATCAGAGCGGTCGCGGTTTCACGAATGTGTCCCGCAAGCTGGGTTTGAATCATCTGAAAGGCTGGTGGAATGCAATTGCCGAAGGAGATCTTAATGAAGACGGCCGCCCGGATTTTGTGGCGGGAAACCTGGGGTTAAACAGTCAGTTAAAGGCTAATCGGCAGCATCCGGTACTAATGTATGTGGGAGATTTCAATGGAAGCGGACTGGTTAAACAGGTTCTGACGGCCTGGCACGGAAAGGAATCTTATCCAGTGGTTCTGCGCCAGGATCTGTTGCGGACCTTTCCGGGGCTGAGGGATAAATACCCGACATTTGAGAGTTACCAAAATCAGAAGATCGGTGATATTTTTACACCGGAACAACTCCGGTCGGCCGTTGTGGATACCGCCGGAGAATTTCGAAGTGTGGCATTGCTCAGTGAAGCGAACGGGAGGTACAAAGTGCATCCCTTACCGCTGCGGGCACAGTTTTCTTCGGTCTATTCCGTTGCCATCGCCGATGTGAATGGTGACGGACATCAGGATGTGTTGCTGGGCGGGAATCAGTACAAAGTTAAGCCGCAGATGGGCCGCTATGACGCGAGCCGCGGGCTGTTGCTTCTCGGAGACGGGCGGGGAGGATTGACTCCTATACCGGCGGCGCGGAGTGGATTCGCCGTATCCGGCCAGATCCGGGATATCAAACTCATTGATGGTCCCGGCAATGTCCGCGAGATTCTGGTTGCCGTTAATAACGACAGTTTGAGAGTGTATAAGGCAATAAAGTTATCCCAAGAGCTTAACCCATGAGCCGGATGAAAACGACATACATCTTTAATTACAGATCACTTCTGGTATTGGTCATTCTCGGATGTGCTTTGGGATGCCGCCGGACAGATTCCCAAAAAGGAGAGCCTGAACTTTTTTCACTGATCCCGGCATCTCACTCTCATGTAGTTTTTACAAACAAGCTGAAATTCAATAAAGAATTTAACGTCTTCACGTACAGAAATTTTTATGACGGCGGCGGTGTGGCACTGGGCGACGTCAATAACGACGGTCTCCTGGACATATACCTTGTTGCCAATGAGGGTCCCAATCATCTCTATCTGAATGAAGGAAACTTCAAATTCAGAGATGTAACTAACGAAGCGGGGGCCTCGGGCGTCCGCGAATGGTCGACCGGTGTTACAATGGCTGATGTCAACGGGGATGGCTTGCTCGATATCTATGTTTGCAATTCAGGGCCGCATAAAGGCGAAGGCCGTGCGAACGAATTATTTATCAATCAGGGAATCGGGAAAGGCGGAATTCCTCATTTTAAGGATGAGGCAGCGCAAATGGGGGTGGCAGACTCGGGAGAATCTATACAGGGAGCCTTTTTTGATTATGATGAAGATGGGGATCTCGACCTCTATGTGCTGAATAATTCATACACATATAATGTGCTGAATTTCAAGCATGAATCGAAGCAAAGAGACATTCCCAACGCTACCGGCGGAGACCGGCTTTACCGGAACGATGGAGGCCTCCGCCCGCCGGAGGGAGGTTCTGAAGGAAGTGGGAATCAAGGGGCTACGCCCTCCGAAGGCGGTCTTCGCCGGCCGCAGGGAGATTCTGGAGGAGGTGGAAATCAAGAGGCTACGCCCTCCGAAGGCGGTCTTCGCCGGCCGCAGGGAGATTCTGGAGGAGGTGGAAATCAAGAGGCTACGCCCTCCGAAGGCGGGCATTTTACAGACGTGACAAAACAGGCGGGCATTTACAGCAGCGTCATCGGATTCGGTCTTGGTGTCACAGTTAGCGATTATAATCGCGACGGCTGGCCGGATATGTACATTTCGAATGATTTCTATGAGCGGGATTACCTGTATCTGAACAACCACGACGGCACTTTCCGTGAAGTGTTGCCGAATGAGATGAGTGATATCAGCGCGGCGTCAATGGGGTCGGATGCCGCGGATATCAATAACGATGGTTATCCGGATATTTTTGTGACGGATATGCTGCCCCGGGATGAAAAAAGACTGAAGATAAATGCCACTTTCGACAGTTGGAAACGGTACCGGAATAGCGTGAAAAATGGTTTCTTTCACCAATTCACGCGCAACACACTGCAATTGAATAACGGAGACGGAACGTTCAGCGAGGTCGGGCGTCTGGCCGGAGTAGAGGCAACCGACTGGAGCTGGGGGGCCCTGATGTTCGACATGGATGATGATGGTTATAATGATATCTTTGTCGCCAACGGCATCTACCGGGACATCATTAACCTGGATTATCTGAATTATATCAGCCGGCGGGATGTCATTCAATCTATCGTAAATGGAAATGAGGTCGACTATAAAAAGTTGATTGCTCTCATGCCTGGTGAGCCGATTCCAAACTATGCATTTCATAACAACGGTAATCTGAGTTTTGCCGACTCAGCGGCAATATGGGGTTTAGCACAGCCGGGTTTTTCAAACGGAGCGGCTTACGGAGATTTGAACAACGACGGGGCAGTGGATCTGGTGGTCAACAATATAAATATGCCTGCCTTCATCTATCGTAATAATGCCGACAGTCTGCGTCCGGGGAATCACCGGCTTACCGTGAAGCTGAAGGGAGTCAAAGAAAATGGGAGCGGAATTGGAGCGGAGCTGACCGGATGGGCAGGCAAACAGTTTTATTACCGGGAGCAGATGCCCACGCGGGGCTTTGAATCAAGTGTGGGCCCGCGGGTGCACTTCGGCCTGGGCCGCCATAAAGGGCTGGACAGTCTGCAGGTGCGCTGGCCGGACGGAAGGGTTAGTATGCTTTATAATGTAACTGCAAACCAGATGATTACCGTGCAGCAATCGGATGCAAAGCGACGAAGGGCCTGGGGGCCTGATAGATTCGCATCCGGTAAGCCAAAGCCACTGTTAAGGAAGATGACGGGTCCGGATTGGCGCCATCATGAAGATTCGTTTAACGATTTTGCACGTAACCACTTGCTGCCCCGAATGCACTCCAGGGAAGGCCCAAAATTGTGCGTGGGAGACGTGAACTCCGATGGACGGGCTGATTTTTATGTGGGCGGAGCCAAGGGGCAGCCGGGTGCGCTGTTCGTGCAAGAGAAAGACGGCAGCTTTCGACTCCTGCCGGAACCCGCCCTGAACAAGGACAGACTCAGCGAAGATGCCGGATGCGCCTTCTTGGATGCGGATGGCGATGGCGATCAGGATCTGTATGTGGCCGGCGGCAGTGATGAATTTCCTGCCAGTTCCGAAGCTCTGGCCGACCGGCTTTATCTGAACCTGGGCCAGGGCCGGCTGATCCGCTCGCCCCGGCGCCTGCCTGCTGCTCATTATGTAGCCGGCTCGTGCGTACTGGCTACCGACTATGATAAGGATGGACATCCCGATCTGTTTGTGGGCGGACGACTGCGCCCGTTCGCCTATGGACTGCCGGCCGGAGGTCGCCTGCTGAAAGGCGACGGGAAGGGTGGTTTTCGGGATGTGACCGCACAGTCGGCTTCCGGACTGGCCAAAGCGGGAATGATCACCGACGGACTTTGGTGCGATATCAACGCGGACGGTTGGCCCGACCTGATTGTGGTGGGCCAGTGGATGGGGATCCGGGTTTGGGAGAATCAGAAGAACGGACGGTTCCGGGAGATCACCCGCCGGCTCGGATTAGCAAATATGAACGGGTGGTGGAATACAATCGGGAAAGGCGATCTGAATGGAGACGGGCGTCCGGATTTCGTAGCGGGAAACCTGGGACTGAACAGTAGGCTGCGGGCGAGTCGGTCTCACCCGGTGCGCATGTACATAAGTGACTTCAACCACAACGGGTTGGTTGACCAGGTGATTACCAGCTACAACGGCGATAAGGCCTATCCATTGGCGCTGCGTCATGAACTGCTGAGCAGGCTGCCAGGCCTGAGAGATAAATACCCGAGCTACGCCAGCTATCAGGATCAGACCATCGGAGATATTTTCACACCGAAGCAGTTGGAGGCGGCCATGGTAGATTCGGTCGTGGAGCCGGCCGGTGTGGAACTGCTCAGTGTTCCCGGCGGGAAATATAAAGTTATTCCGTTGCCGGAGCGGGCACAGTTCAGCCCCGTCTGTGCGGTTCTGGTGCGGGATCTGAATGGAGACGGGAAGGCCGATGTGTTGCTGGGAGGCAACCTGTACGGGGTTAAGCCGCAACTGGGTCGCTATGCCGCAAGCCGGGGCCTGCTGCTGCTCGGAGATGGCCGCGGCGGACTGACTCCCTTGTCCCCGGAGCAAAGCGGGTTTGATGTGTACGGTCAAATCCGGGACCTTCAGGCCCTGCCAGGTCCCGGAGGTAACATCCGCATCCTGGTAGCGGTCAATAATGATAGCCTGCAGATGTATAAAACAAAAGGAAAAAACAGCGAAAATGATACAGAAGCTTCGGGGCAGTTACCCCGCGCCCACGGCCGGGCGTCGATTGTTAATGGTTTATTTCATCCTCCCGATTGATTATACTGATGAGCTACGACCGATCAACCTGCCTAACCATGGAGACCTAAATGGCATATATTGAACTAACAAATCAATTACCGGGCATTTCGGGATTACTGAAACAATTCCAGCGTACAGGCCGGCATCTGGGGGGGCTGGCTCAGGAACTGCTGCGCGGGCCCTCTTCTTTGACACCGGGTGAGCGGGAGACAATCGCCGCCTATGTTTCCTCCCGGAATGAATGCAATTTCTGCATGCAGTCCCATGGCGCAGCGGCCCGGCATCTGCTCGGGGAGAAAGCGCCGTCCGTGGATGAGGTTATCTCCGACATGCAACATGCGGATATTTCACCAAAATTGAAGGCCCTGCTTGCCATCGCAGGGAAAGTGCAGCAAAGCGGAAGGCTGGTGACCCCTGAAGACATAGAACGTGCCCGAAAGGAAGGCGCCGGTGACCAGGAGATTCACGACACGGTATTGATTGCAGCGGCTTTTTGCATGTACAATCGCTATGTGGACGGCCTGGGGACATGGTCCCCAAAGGACCCGGCCGAGTACGTTGAGATGGGTAACGTACTGGCAGTCGAGGGTTATACCCGTGAGCGTTAGATGACCGGAGTCAGGATTTTGAGGATTCAACCCGCCGTAATTGGCAAAAAGCCGAAGCATGGTATGCGCTTTCTTCCGTGTCTCTTGTTGGTGGTATTGATTGCGGCCGGGTGCGGTAAAAACCGGGGAAAAGCATCGCAGGATTCAAAGGAGTACCAGACAGCGGTCTCTGATTTTTACATTGCACTGGCAGCCGGCCAGACAGATAACGTGCTGTTTGCCTATAACAAGATGTTTGAAATCACCAAATCGTATCCTGATGAGCCTGCGATTTGGGCAGACTTAGGCGTTTTTGCGATGCGGCAGGGGAATTACGATTTGTCGCAGAAATGGTTATCCAGGGCAGCAGATCTGGCGCCGGAGAATGGAAAGATCCGGTTTCTAACCGGCTTGTTGAAAAGCAGGCAGGGAAAGATCGGAGATGCCATAACGGAACTGCGGAAAGCCGCAAAACAGGCTCCGAAAGACCCATATATCCTCTCTTCGCTGGTGAAGGAACTGGAACGGCAGAACAAGGAGGGAAACGCCGGGGAGATCGACAGCTTATTGGATGATCTGAAAAAAATATATCCGGATAATCTGGCCGTGACATTCTCCCGGTTGCGTCTTTTCGCCAAAGAAAAGGACGGGACTTCTTTTCAAAAAGGTCTGAAGCAGATCAGGCAACACCGGTCAGACTGGCCGGATCAGATCCGGAAAGAATTGGATAAAATTCAGGATTTGGCCGCTAAGAAAGATTTTCAGGAGATCACTATCGAACTGGCTTTTCTGGAGAACCTGTTGCAGCAACAACCCAGGTATCAGCGGGATGTGGGCCGGATCCGGTTGCCGTCCAACCAGGTTGGATTTATGATTACCCGCTTCATTAACCTCCCTGATCCGTCCCCGTCCGCGGCTCCGGTCGATCCGAATCTTTCCTTTGACCGTGAGACGATCCCGGGAACACTTCCCCCGACAGGGATGCGAATCCGGACTTTTTCTTTTGCAGGAGAAAGAATACCGGCAGTTTTGCTGCTAAATGACGGGAAAGCATTTTTCAATGACGGAAAAAAGCTGAAGTTCCCGGGGAGCGATTCCGGCGGCTTTCATGAAACCGCTGCCATCGATTATAACTATGATTTCCGGAATGATCTGGCTTTCGCCGGAGCCGGTGGTTTTCGATTGTATCAGCAGCAACCGGACAGTTCCTTCAAAGATGTAACCTCTTCTCTTAATCTTCCGGAATCAGTCCTGAAAACATCGTATCGCGGTGTTTGGACGGCCGATCCGGATCTGGACGGTGATCTCGACCTGGTGCTTTCGCCGGACAAGGGTCCGGCTATTTTGTTGCGCAATAATGGAGATAACACCTTTTCAAAAAGGCCATTGTTTGCAAAAATCGACAATATCGTTGATTTTCAATGGGGTGATCTGGATAATGACGGCGATGCCGATGCGGCGATCCTGGATCGATCCGGTAAACTTGCTATTTATCGGAACCGGAGATTGGGACATTTCCGGCAGGTCTCCCCGGATCAACTACCCGACAGTGTTGCCGGATTTACGATTGCCGATCTTAATAGTGATGGACAGTTTGATATCATCCTCATAAAAAATAAGGGAAATCTGGAGCAGCTGACGTTTGATCCGGCAACTCAGTCATGGAAGGGTAAACAGCTCTCTCACTGGTCAGGATTCTCGGGCGGGAAACGAACGGCTGTTGCACGTGTTTTTGTGCAGGATTTCGACAACAATGGGCGTCTCGATGTGCTGGCGAGCGGGGCAGATGCAGCACATCTCTGGCTGAGCAACCCGGACGGCACACTGAAATCCGTGCAGAAGGATTTCCCCGTTTCCGTATATTCAGTAGCCGACATGGCGGGAAACGGCCGTCTCGACTGGATTGGATTATCGGACGGAAAGCCGGAGATCTGGACGAATAACGGTTCGGATAATTATAAAGGAGAAGTCATCCGTCCAAGGGCCTCCGGGCCTTTGGGCGACCGCCGGATCAACTCGTTCGGGATAGGTGGGATTTTGGAGGCGCGTGCCGGGTTGATTTATCAGCGCCAGCTCATTACTTCTCCGATGGTGCATTTTGGAGTGGGCGACAAATCCAGAGCCGATATGCTGCGCATCATCTGGCCAAACGGATCGGTCCAGGCCGAATTCGCCGAACTGGGCTACAGCAATGCGATCACTAATCAGCAGTCGCTGAAGGGGTCGTGCCCATGGCTCTTTGCCTGGAACGGCAGAAAGATGGATTTCGTAGCCGATTTTTTGTGGCGTTCCCCGCTCGGGCTCCGGATTAACGCGCAGAAGACGGCCCCGATTCTTAAGGGGCAGACCGAAGATTGGGTGAAAATAAGTGGCGACCAGCTCAAACCGAAAAACGGGTACTACGACGTCCGCATCACTGCCGAGCTCTGGGAAACCCATTATTTCGACTATATTGCTTTGATGAGTGTGGATCATCCTAAAAATACCCGGGTTTTTGTTGATGAGCGCTTTGCATTTCCTCCACCTGAATTGAAAGTATACACCACCGGTTTGCTGCATCCGGTAAGGCATGTCTGGGATGATCAGGGAAGGGAGGTCACGGATATCGTCGCTGAAAAAGACGGCCGTTATCTGGATCATTTCAAAGATACAAAGTACCAGGGCATTGCCCGGAAACATTATATCGAAATCGATCTGGGAGATCATCTTCCCGGGAAGGGACCTGTCTGGCTCATCCTTTACGGATGGGTGTATCCCACCGATAGTTCCATCAATGTGGCAATCGGGCAGGGATCGAACAAACCGCCCGTAGGAATCAGCGTCGAAGTTCCGGATGGACACGGCGGCTGGAAGACGGCGGAAACCAACGTGGGATTTCCGGAAGGAAAAAACAAGACGATCCTCATCGGTCTTCAGGGGCTGTTCAAAAAGGAGGGAGATCACCGGCTCCGGCTGACAACCACGACCGAAACCTATTGGGATCAGATTGCCTGGGCGCGTGGCCTGCCGTCCGTATCTCTGAAAAAAAAGCGGCTGCTTCCCGATTCGGCTGAGCTGAGGTATCGTGGTTATTCAAAGATGATCCGTACGACACGCTCATCTCCCGAAGTTCCCGATTATCAGGTGATAGCCGGAACTTCCCCGAAATGGCAGGATCTGACCGGGTTTTATACGCGGTATGGAGATGTTAAACCGCTGCTCAGGAAAGTGGATGATCGTTACGTGATCATGAATGCGGGAGATGAGATGCGGTTCCTGTTTAAAGCACCGCCCCCCCCGCCTGATGGATGGGTGCGCGATTTCGTGATGATCGGCGACGGCTGGGAAAAGGATGGCGACTACAACACAACATTCTCCAAAACGGTGATCCCCCTTCCCACTCATGCGCATTCAGATTACACAACGCGGCCGACCACATTGCAGGAAGATCCGGTTTATAAAAAACACAAAAGTGATTGGATTCACTATCATACTCGTTATATTACCCCCAAGCCCTTTTACCGGGCATTGGTGACGAAAAAGCAAGTTGGCGAATAAAACCTTCCTGGCATGCAAAGTCGTAAAACAAAAAAAATCGGGGTAATTACGTTGTTTGTGGTGTTGCTGGCTTTCCCGGTGGCGCGGAGAATGTGGCACAACCGGGAACAGGCCGGGGAGTTGCGGCGAACGCATGCGCAGATCCTCAAACGGTACGGATTTTATCTGCAAAACGTAGCCGGGAAGGCCGGAATTGATTTTCAGCATCATTCTCCGAAACTGGATCCCAAATTAAACAATATCATGCCCATCATTGCTTCAATGGGAGCCTCGGTTTCCGTTGCCGATTTCGACCAGGACGGCTGGCCGGATCTTTATTTCACGAACAGTGATTTTGGCAAAGATAACGCACTTTATCGTAATCTCGGCAACGGCAGATTTAAGGATGTCGCCGCCAAAATGAAGGTAGCCGATTTGAATACCCCCCAAAGCGGCGTTTCCATGGGTGCGGTCTGGGGAGATTACGATAATGACGGTTACCCCGATTTGCTCGTCTATAAATGGGGGAGATGCGAGCTTTTCCATAACAATAAGGGAAAAGGTTTCACCAATGTGTCCGGCGGAATTCCGTTCCCGAAATGGGCGAATATCAATACGGCGGCGTGGCTGGATTATGATAACGACGGGAAGCTCGACCTGTTTTTGGGCGGTTACTTTCGGGCGGGCATCAATCTGTGGCATTTGAAATCGACCCGCATCATGCCGAACAGCTTTGAATATGCCGACAATGGCGGGCGCAATTACCTGTTCCATAACCTCGGTGACGGTCATTTTAAAGAAGTCGGCCAAAAAATGGGGCTGACGAAACACAGCTGGACCTTGGCGGTTTCTGCTGCCGACGTCAATAATGACGGCTGGCCCGATCTGGTCATCGCCAACGATTACGGCGTAGATGATCTGTACCTCAACGAACAGGGCAGGCGCTTCAGGAACATTGGTCCGGAGTCGCGAGTCGGATTTGCCCCAAAAAGCGGGATGAACGCCACTCTTGCAGACGTACTGAATCGCGGGCGGCTTGATATTTATATCACCAATATTTCCGAGCCGGGCATCCTGTTGCAGGGAAACAACCTCTGGGTGCCCGATCCGGATCATTCATCCGGGCAGATGACCTACCGGAATCTTGCCAAAAGTCTGGGAATTGAGCTGGGAGGATGGAGCTGGGGTGCACAATTTGCCGACCTGAACAATGACGGCTACCTGGATTTATACGTCGCCAACGGATATGTGTCGGGGAAAAAACGTGCAGCCGATTATTGGTACGATTATTCCAAAGTGGCGGTCGGCAATCAGACCATTATAGCCGATACCAAAAACTGGCCGGATATGAATGGCCGGAGCCTTGCCGGGTATCAGCGTAATAAAATTTGGGTGAATGACGGGGCCGGCCGTTTCCAGGAGGTAGGTGAAGCCGTCGGCGGGCATGAAGTGTACGACAGCCGTTCGGTGGCCGTGGCCGACCTGTGGAACCGTGGAGTGGAGGATGTTATCGTAGCTAATCAGAACGGACCCGTGTTGCTCTACAAAAATACAGTTGATCCTGCAAATCACTGGATTGAATTCGCATTGACCGGCACCCGTTCCAACCGATCGGCAATTGGGGCAAAAGTGGATCTTTACTGGAATAATCAGGTACAACGACAGGTGATAAGCGGGGGAAACGGCTTCTGTTCAGAAAACCAGCGGCGGGTATTTTTCGGACTGGGACAGCACCCCGCAATCGAAAAGGCCATTATTTACTGGCCGTCAGGAAGCATTCAGCAACTCACTTCTCTCAAGCCTGATTCACTCTACCATATCCGGGAGAAATAGATGGAAACAACGTTGTCATCCAAACCCAGGCGGTTCTTTCACATCAGTCAGCGGTATTATCCCGTTCTTCTCATCACGGCGGTTTTAGTTGCGGCTCACCTGTCCTTCGGCATTTTGGAAGGTTACCCCAAGCTGGCCGCCGCCATTATTGCAGGTATTGTTACCGAAAGTGTTCTCTCCCGTCTGGTCACCGGTCATTGGCGGAATGTGGCGAGTGCCTACATCACCGGCATCAGCATCGGCATTTTGATCCGCTCTCCGTTGGTCTGGCCCTTTGCGCTGGGCAGCATAATCTCGATTACGTCCAAATATGTGCTGCGTTACAAAGGGCGCCACATCTGGAATCCATCCAATTTCGGGATCGTGGCCATGCTTCTGCTGGCATCCGATTCGGTAGCTGTTTTGAGCATTCAGTGGGGGAATAATATTTGGTCGATGATAGTGATTTGGGCGTTAGGATTTTTTATCGTCTGGCGGGTGAAGCGCCTGCATATCAGTGCGGTGTATGTATTGTCATTTTTCTTTTTTGCGTGGGTGCGCACCTGGTTCACCGGCGATCCGTTCTTTGCAGAAGCGGCCCCTATTACCGGCCCGATGTACCAGTTGTTCACTTTTTTTATGATAACGGACCCAAAAACCACGGTATCCTCCAAAAAAGGGCAGATTCTCGTCGTGGTGATCATTGCCTTCACAGAGATGATCTTTCGTCTCTTCCATGCGATTTATGCGCCTTTTTACGCTCTTTTCCTTGTCGGTCCGGCGGCGATGATCATTGAATCGAAACTCAGGGAAAAGAGAGAACCCGTGCCGGAAGCATCAGCACAGTCACAGTAGGCCGGAGAGCCTCTCCGGCCTACTGGGCTTGGACATTGTGCTCGCCTGTCCACATGAAATATGTTTGTGTATACATGACTGATATATAGTAACTTTCTTGAATAAAGGACTTGTTATTGTAAAAAAGTATAAACACCTTTACCGTAAGTAACGAAATAATCGTTTAACGGGAGTATGTGACAATGAAACGAATAGTGGGTTTCATACTACTGACCGCGTTGCTGGAAGCGTGTAACCTCAACTTTGGAGGAGAAGGGGGGAAGGAAACCTATAACTATCCCCAGACCCGTATCCTGCGCATCGATCTCACCCCGGATACGGTGGCCACAGGCGATACGGTGCTTATCCATTGTGTGATCAAGGATAGCTTGGACCTGAGGTTTAAGTATTATTGGGGTTTAGGGAAAGATACCCTTGCCGTGAATGGGACAGTCACGGGGCCGTATATAAAATTTATAACACCTACCTTTAACACAGAGCCAAAGGATACAGTAATCCTAGTTGGTGGAATAGTGTCTGTCGATAATGGTGGGACCGATTCTTTAGGAGTGGGTGCAGAATTTAATATACCTGTGATAAAAAAATAAACAAAACACTAAAACTAAATGAGAGGGTGACATGAAACAAGTGATTGTTTTAGCCATTTTATTGATGGCGGGGGGAACGAGTGCGTCAGCTCAAACTTGGAATCTACCTGCAAACAGGAGAAATACACGGTACTACACCGACTATTTTAACATTCCACGCCCCGCTTTATCCATGAGAGGATTCGATAATTCGAAAAACGATTCCCTCCATAATCAATATAGTAATACCACATATGGGGTCAAGCAAGTACTGGAACGGGCTTATGGTTTGGATGGATATCCTCAAGTGTCAAATGTAGATACCGTATACAAAAAAATTATCGAGCAGTATAATTTGAATAGTGGCACACTTAAGCCTTTTACCTCCAATAATAACAAAGAATTCAACAGTGCTACACTTGAATCCCGGGCGTTCTTGGCTTTGATGAGTTTTATCATCGAAAAAAACCCAGCTATTTTTACTTCTGATATCCAGAACAGGATACTCGCCATGCCCACTCACGCGGAGGCCATGGACAAGCTGATGAGCGCCCTGCATGCGAAGCAGGATTATTTTACCTATTATGGTCAGGACAATCCATGGAAACGTTGTACGGCCCTCATGGAAGTAGCCCGTGCCTGGGATTTGTACCTGGCTTTGGAAAACGCCTATCAGGATTTGGACGGAGACACGAGCAAGCTGCTTAGCAAGTCGGATAAGCAGTGGTGGAATGGTTCGATTCGTAAAGAAATGGCGTCAATCTTAATCGATACGAAACTGCCGATCGGGCTTAATGGGGCAGAAACGGTATCCGCGGACTATTTTCAAGCCGGGAATTGGCCGCTGATGAGTTACGCCGCATTAGGTTACGTTATTTTGGGTTTTAATGGAAATTTCAGCGGGACACAATGGGAATATCTGAAATATACCACTTGTTCTGAGATTTTAGAGGATGCCATGAAAGCGACCTGCTTCCATTTTACGCCGGGCAGCAAGACAAGGTATAATTACTGGTGGTATCAAACGAGTGAAGGGAAGCGCTTCTGGGCCGAAGGGGCCTATTATTTCAATGTGGCTCTGCCCCGCGTGTTATCATTTTGGCATGCTGTAAGAGCTAATAATTATCTCAATTTTTCGACTGATGGAGATGGAATCGATCCTTTCCATTCCTCTAAATTTCTGGCTCCTGTCAAATGGCTGGTTGATATCGCCACCCCGGATGGCAGAACTCCTCCGCTCGATGATGGGAACAAGCTTCCTATTTATGCCAATTTGCTAAGCTGGAAGGAACCATACGGAGACCCTGCTGTAGGGAAAGAGTTTGCATATATTCGTGACAGGGAGGCTGCCTACGGTACAGGTGGCATAGGCAAGGATAGAAATTACCGGCTGATCGAGATAGCCATTCCCACCGTGCCGTACAACAACGGTACGGCCCCGCCGCAAACCGTTTCGGGAACATATCAGGCAAATGGAAGTACCTACCACGAACAACAGGTTGTGCTCCGGGAAAAAGAGGGGAACAAAACGCATTATTTGTTACTTAACGGGGAGCACGGCGATGCCATTACCCGTGGGGAAGGCCACGAAGAACCGGATCAGTTGCAGTTGCTCTATTACGTAGATGGAAAATCCTACCTGATGGATTGTGGGTATAATTCTGCTTCACTTCACCTGAACAGCAAATGGAATGAAGAGTGGTGGAATAACACCATGGCTCTGAATTATGATAAGTATGAAAAAGATGTGCTCGGTTTCGTTCACTATGACAACCGCGGGGGACTTGACAGCCCTTATGTAAGTCTAAGCAAAAAGCGTAAGGTATCGAGTCATAATCAGGTAACCTATCCATTATTAACTGAATCGGATAATGGCAACATTGTTCGATTGAGCGGAACAGTTACATTAGCTACCAAAGGTGCGAATCAGGAAGCCGCATATACGAGAAATGTATTGTTTATTAATGGGAATAAGCCTTATGTCATTGACTTAAATTCCATAGGCAGCTTAGACGGGCTAAAAGGATATTTCATGCAATACTATGGAAACGGTTCCTCCTTGTGGTTTGAGGGACCAGGCTGGACCTCCTGGGGCACTCCCGGCCATACCAGTGATGATCGTTTGTTCATCGATTATGGTACGGTGGAATTTGATGTAAATGAAGTTCCCTCCCCGGCAGGATATAGTTCGGATACCTTAACTGTCGAGGAAAAGGACGGTGCCGGTGGAAAAGTTCCAGAGCATATTGAAAGAATAAGATTGACAAGTTATGGGGATAACCATGACTTCAATACCGTAGCTTTTCTGCGGGTGGACAATCAACCTCCGGCCAATCTGCCCCGCCCGCTCATTGCCTATAACTCCACGCACGATAACTATGCGCAAGTCTGGACCTGGAAGCGCAATTCTACCACCATCGATGTGGTAGCCAAACGCTCCAAAATCGATCCCGATGCTTATGATCGACCCTTTGAATTCGATGTTACCGATGCCAATGGACATTTCCTCACCCACCTGGTCCTGCCGGCAGGAGATGATTACGGCTTTGCGCGGCTGGTTAAAG
>CAZNHE010000077.1:0-2786 GCA_964572735.1 uncultured Chitinophagales bacterium
ACACCCCTGTGGGTCCCCTCAAGGGGACGGAAGGAGGAATTTGAATTAGCTTGTACCGATATCTCCAAAACCTTTTTCCTGCCGGCACTCTCTGCATCCGTTTTCGTAGCGGGAGTCTTTTAATTTGCGTATCGTACCTGTTAATTTCCAAGCTGCTGCATCCGGATACACAAAAATGGTATGAGACTTGTTATTCGACGGTTCCTGTTTCTCATAATTATTTTCATAATCTGTTGTGAGAACGCCCAATCGCAAGAAATAGGTACATGGAAGGCCTATTCCTCCTTTCGTACCGTTAATAATATAACGGTTGATTCAGACGGACGAATCTGGTGTGCTACCAACGGTGGCCTCTTCGTTACCGACGGAGACTCAATCCTCCAAAAGTATACCCGGATTGACGGCATGTACCGAAATGATCCGACGTCTATGGTTTATGACGCCGGGCAGGAAGGAATATGGCTCGGTTATAATGACGGAATGCTGGAATTCCTGAACCTGAAAGATCGGTCTTTTTCGCGATATGGGGATATTTATCGTGCCAACAGGTACAATCCGCGCGGAATTAACCGGTTATTGTTGAGAGGGGATACGTTGTACATCGCCACCGATTTCGGGGTGGTCCTTTTCAGTACGACAAAACGCTATGTACTGGAAACCTGGTTCAACCTCGGTTCTTTTGATACGGGAACGGCCGTGAACGACATTGCCATCCGTGGAAAAGTGGCATATTGTGCCACGGCCTCCGGTGTAGCTATCGGTGACGGAAACAAAGGGGATCTCATCGTTCCGTCCAATTGGGATAACTACGGTACGGCTCAGGGACTGGATGGCGAGGTATTCGCTATCGGTACGCTTGGAAACAAGGTGTATGCCTCCACAGCAGACGAAAATCTGGAATGGGATGGCGGGCAGTGGAACGCCTCCGCGTCTTTCACTTCCGGAGCCGTGCTGCGATATACAGCCTCCGGTGATTCCCTGACAGGGATTTCTTCCGCTAGAATCACTATCCTCACCGGGGATGGCAGGATACGGATCGGAGCTGTTCAGGGAGTACCGCTTAATTCAGCCCTCTTTCATAAAGGGATCCTCTGGGTGGGGACTTCCACCCGGGGAATGGCTGTCATCAAAGATCCGTCGACCCTGAAAGTCGATCATTATGTTGCACCGGAAGGTCCCTACCTGAATTTGTTTTCAGGGATGAATATCGTAAACGGAGTTTTCATATCGGGATCAAGTCCCGTGCCGGGCAAGGCGGTTTCCCCTTATACCACCACCGGCTATTATATTTATAAGAACGGTAAGTGGAATAATTATAACCTTGCTACCAACCCGTTGCTAAAAAAATACGGTTTTAACAGCGTCTACATCTCGACGTATAATGACGAGGCCTATTATTTCGGGAGCTGGGGAAGGGGGATCGCAGAACATAATATCAAAAGCGATTCGATAACAATTTATAATTCTACGAACGGCCTGGAGGGAATATCAGGGAGTAACACCTTTGTGGTGATCACCGGACTGGATCGTGACCAGGATGGACGAATCTGGGCCGTTAGCTACGCAGCTCCGGATACGCCGTTGTATTATAAGGATAAAGGAAGCGATACCTGGGTTGGACTTGCCAAAGACCCGTCGCTGTTCTCGACAGATTATTATTTTGGATTGATGATCGATAGTTACGGACAGAAATGGATCAGCCTTCAAAGTCCTGAGGGAATTGGGGAAGGAATTCTGCTGCTTGATACCGGAGACCTGAAAACAGCCGGTGACGATCAAAGCTTTCATATCACCACCGATATCGATCAGGGATACCTGCCCGACCCGAAGGTCAATGCCATGGTACAGGATCAGACGGGCGAGGTGTGGGTGGGTACCGACCGGGGAGTGGTGCGGTTTATATTTCCGGACAGGATAATCAACGGAACGGCCAATGACCGCCGTGCGGAATTCCTCCGGCGGCCCAATTCGGATTCTCTGTTGTTGCGGGATCTAAATGCAACCTCCATTGTCGTGGATGCCGCCAACCGGAAGTGGATCGGCAGCAGCGGATCGGGCTTATGGCTGATTTCTGCAGGCGGAGATTCAGTACTGAAACATTTCACCACCCAAAACAGTCCTCTGATTTCGGATAATATCATCTCATTATCTATCGATGGAAGTACCGGGACTCTGTACATCGCCACGGATGAGGGACTGGTCAGCTATCTGGAGGAGGTGAAAGACCCCGTGGCTGACATGAAACACCTGTTTATTTACCCGAATCCTTATTCGTACAGCCGGGAGAGCGGCCCTATAGTGATAGACGGACTTTCTGACCAGACAACGGTACGGGTTATTACCGTAGACGGCCGCGTGGTGAAACGGCTGGATGCGGCAGGCGGGCGGGTAACCTGGGACGGCCGCGACTTTAACGGGGGCCGGCTGCCGACAGGCGTCTACATGGTTGTTGCCAAAGATAGTCAGAATGGTGATAAAGGAGTCGGCAAAGTGGTGATTGTCCGCTGAGTTCGTGAAATTCCTTTTTTTGCCGTAGAGATACCGAAGCACGGATGCCCCTCTTTCCATAGAAGTGCTTTAATTCCCCTCCCGAGAGGGGAATATCACTAATTTTTCGTCTATTATCTTCTTTCATCTGACGAAATACTCTGGTTTTTCGGGCATGGTATAGAGGAATAATTCGCAAAAAAGCACGTCTTTCCCCTCCTGGGAGAGCTTGTCCCGAATCCTTTCGGGAGGTTGGGGGAGTATATGATACGTTTGAATTGAACAGAGGCGATAAAAAG
>CAZNHE010000077.1:2886-9297 GCA_964572735.1 uncultured Chitinophagales bacterium
CCCTGCACATCATCCGTTCTCATCCCGAACGCTCCTCCTTTTTGGGCATCCTTATATAATTATGGATATCTAATGATACCTTGCAAAAGCCGTTTTTGAGGCTTTCGGTCGATTGCAGGCGATGTCCGCTGCCTTTGCTCAGCCCGGTATACGCTTCAAATGAACGTTTGACCGCAAATCTCCGTTAGCTTCTCTGAATGTTAATAAGCCTGAAAAAGCCGTTTGATCGCTGATGTCCGACTGATTGCAGGCGAAGCAGGCGGTGGAAACGTTCGTATATCTCGTAAATAGTATAGAAAAGCCAGGCCATCCGGATCAGGGGGAGAATAACATCCCCGGCCTTCAAAAATCCTTCACTCTCAAAATTATTGATGAAAGTATGGAAACGGAGAGGATATCTCTATTCACAGACGGGATATATCCCTATATGATCGGGGGTATGCAGAAGCATGCATTGCGGCTTGCCAATACGTTGGCGAAAAGAGGCATTGATGTAGATCTGTATCACGTCGTAAAGGATAAATCCCAGCTGGATACTTACCCTGACCCGTTGGAGAGAAATGTTCATTCGCATTATGTTATCGGCACAAAATTTCCTTTTCCCGGGCATTATCTGCTGGAACAATATCTGGATTCGAAGAAAATTTACGAAAAGGCCCTCTGGCAGCCTGATCCGGATCTCGTCTATGCAGAAGGGTTTTCTGCCTGGTATCTGCTGCAGCGGAGAAGCAGGCCGACAGTCGCCGTTAACTTTCATGGATACGAAGTGCTGCAAAAGAAGATTGATTCGCTATCGGATGCACGGACTTATCTCCTGAGGAGATATATGCTGAATAATATCCGGAGAACCGATTATGTCTTTACCCATGGGGAAAGGTTTAACAATCTGCTCGTCGAAAATGGAATCCCGAGAGAGAAATTTCTTGATAATAACAACTGTGTCGATCCGGCCTGGCTCGCCGACCGGCCGGTATCAACGAAGACAAAGGGACGAATCCGGCTGGCCTTTATCGGGAGGAATGAGAGGCGGAAGGGAATTACTGAGCTGACCCAGGCACTCAGGCAAATAGAAGATGGTTATGATTTTGAGTTTCATCTTGTGGGACCCATCCCGCGGGAGATCGTCTCTGAAAAAATTATCTATCATGGCACAATTGCCAATGAGGAGCGTATCAAACAGATTATTGATCAGTGCGACGTGCTGGTTTGTCCCAGCTACTCCGAGGGGATGCCGACCGTTATTCTTGAAGCCATGTCGCGCGGACTGGCTATTCTGGCCACCGATGTCGGGGCCGTGCCCCGGATGGTGTCGCACGAGAATGGATGGCTGATAACCATGGATCAACTCCCCGTGTTACATGAGATACTGGCGGACGTTATTACCTGCGGACCGGCAGAACTGGAGCAAAAAAAGAAGACTTCCCTGCAGAAAATCCGCTGGTTCACGTGGGAGGAAGAAGTGACCCGCCTGCTGGAGACGTTCTCAAGGATTCCTGCGAAAAAAAAGCCGTCCTGCCAATAAGCAGAACGGCCTTGTATATCAGGGCAATCGGAGGGTATGTGCCAGATTATTGCCCCATATCATTCATAGCTGGCTTGTATTTGTACGGGCTCACCGGGATAGATTCGGCACGGCGGTTAGCGCGGCATCCTTTGCCGTTTGTGTCCATGTGGGCACAGGGAACCGGAGCCTTACCTAAGCCGCGTGTTTCTATGCGGTCGGCCGAAATACCATTTTGTGTGTAGAACTTCTTCACCGCATTGGCCCGGCGAACACTCAAACGGAGGTTGTACTGGTCGCCGCCGATATGGTCGGTATAGGCGTCGATGCGGACCTTAAACTGCGTATTCTTTTGAAGCTTCTGAACATTTTCGGTCAGGCGCTGGGCAGCCTGATCATTAATGTTCGATTTGTCGAATGCGAAATGCACGGTCTGAAGCTGCTTGATATAAACCGGATCATTCGGATCGTTCGGGTCGGTGCCCATTTCAACTTCCTGAGAATCCGTAAATCCGTCACCATCTGAATCCTGCTTGTTCGGATCGGTTTTGTAGGTGAAGATTTCCTGGTAATCATTCAGTCCGTCGCCGTCCGAATCTTCATTTGTCGGGCTCGTGTGATACTTGTTGACTTCATCTCCGTCGTTGATGCCGTCGCCGTCCGTATCGGCTTTAAGCGGATTGGTCTTGTAGGAGAGCACTTCATCCCCGTCGCTCAGTCCGTCGCCGTCCGTGTCAGAGATAAGAGGATCGGTCTTGTATTTGTTGACTTCATCCCCGTCATTGAGCCCGTCGCCGTCCGTATCGGGATTATTGGGATTTGTTCCCAATTGTACCTCCTGGGTGTCGGTTAACCCATCGCCGTCTGTATCGACATTTTCCTGGGTTGCTTCCTTGCTTGACTTACAGGCAAGTTGAATGGTTGTTCCTCCTATTAAGAGGAAAATGATAAGAAACAGATGTAAATGACGTTTCATATAAAAAACTCCCTATGTTTTATATGGAATTGTGGCAAATTTTGGTAAAGCCGTTGCTTGTCGCAGCTTAAAACCAGTTTAAAGTAAATAAAAAAAATGATAGTCGCTAAGTAATAGGAAATCAATTAATAGTCATTTTATCTTGCAAGAGTTGTGGCATAACCCATATATTTGCCGTCTGTGACCATTGAAAAATTTCCGGGAACCAAAAGGGGCTATAGCTCAGTTGGCTAGAGCGCTTGCATGGCATGCAAGAGGTCCGGGGTTCGAATCCCCGTAGCTCCACAGAAGGGCGGGATGAGAAGCTTGTCCGGCGACACGCTTCATATCAGAGTGACGACGACCGGGGGTACAGGAGTGCGCAACGGAAAACGGAGAATTCCATTCCGACCCGGGCAATGAAATGTACTTTATTTTTGTTGATTCAGATTAAGGGGCAAGTCCTGCACGGCCAGCTCCCCACGAACTCCATCAGGACCGGAAGGTAGCAGTGGTAACTGGGTTGTAGCGGCGCGATGCAGATCGCTTGCCCTTTTTTTATGGCAAAACCTTCCGCAGAGGGAGAGGACAAATGTTTCGGTTTTGCTTCTCCCGGTTATCATCCTGGTGAGGCCCCGATAATCGGAACCTCACTCGAAGACACATTTTATCCGCCGGCCGCATAAAATAAAGTTAATCCATCTCGTCTGAATCCTTAACGGATATTATCTGTTCTGCAACTAAACCCATTGTGCCTTTGCCGGATATACCTGATAAGAGAGACGATAAAGCTGAAGAGAGACCCCCCTCATGCCTGTAGACCCGTTTGAACTGATCAGCCATTTCCAGGATGGAAATAATGTCGTGTTTGTTCCCAATCCCGGAAATGCAGGCGATGCATTGATCGACAGCGGCACGTTTTCAGGGTTTGATAAAAATAAGATCATTCCCCGTTTTTTTATGACCGGAGAAATAACGGACAATACGGTTCTCGTGTATGCCGGAGGCGGAAATCTCGTGTCATATTATGCAACGGCCCGGAAAATCATTTCCAAATACCACAATAAGGTAAAGGCATTGATTATACTACCGCATACAATCAATGGACATTCAGATCTCTTAAAGGAACTGGGCAGCAATTGCCATATTTTTTGCAGGGAACAGGTGTCCTACAATTATGTGAAAGAAACCGCCCGAAAATCCAATGTATATCTTCATGAGGATCTGGCCCTTTCTATTGATGTAGCCCGGTTCATGAAGTATACGAAATATAGCAAGGCATTTTTCAGGTTGTATTATAAAAAGATCCTGGCTCTGAAAGTAAAAAAGAACCCTGTCGGAAGGGAGCTGATATGTTTTCGCAAGGACATAGAAGCCATGACAAAAGCAGCACATAGTATAGATGTTCCTCACTATTTTATTTTTGATTACTATACGGACGCCAATATCCTGAACAGTATTAGCCTCTTTTTGCTCAGATACCTGAACCATTATAAGGTCGTTCGCACTAACAGGCTTCATGTATGCATCGCATCCGCTCTCTTGGGGAAGAAGGTTTGTTTCTATCCCAATTCCTACTACAAAAATAAGGCGGTGTATGAATTCAGTCTCGTGAAATATCCAAATATCATATGGAAGGATCACCTTTAATGACCCTCATGTTCTTTTCACTTCGCTATATAAGATCTTAAAACCTCTCGTAAGTATAGAAAAAACCCTTTGAATTCATACAGGGATTTTTGAGGAGTATTGCTGTAATATAAGTCGGCCGTCCATTGTTTAATGACATTGAAAGATGATTTTCTCCTGAACATAAATTTTGTACGATAGGCCCCGCGCCCGATGTTGTAGTTTATCCTGCTGCTTTCCATCTCATCCTTCTTTCTGCCGTGGTTATGATAAACCAGGGGCTTCGGACTATATTTACCCACATATCCGGCTTGGGAGAGCCGTGTCAGGATCTCTACGTCTTCGGCGCTTTTCAGCCGGCCTCCCGCCCCAAACCGGATATCGAAGCCGCCGGTATCTACAAGAACTTTTCGGAGGAACGAAAAATTCGCTCCGTGAATCAGGTAGGTCCTCAATACCGTACCTGCAGGAATATAAAATTCGGTTTCATTTTCCTGAACAGCCGTTTTTTCATCATCCTCGTTATAGAGTAGGACCCGCCCGCCCAGATAGGCGATATCGTTTTCCTCAAATTCGGCTAATACATTCGTGACGAAATCCCTGTCAGGATAACAATCGTCATCAGTAAATATGATGACGTCCGATCGGTCGTCGGAGCGTGCTATGCCGAGATTACGTGCCCGCGACAACCCGCTGTCTTTTTCGTATACATAACGAAGCTTCGGGTTTTCTTTCTGGTGTCCGGCTACGATTTCCCTGGTGTTATCCTGGGACGCATTATCTACGATGATAACCTCATTTAATCCTGATGAATCGATAGCATCAATCGTGCGCAGCGTCTCGTCCAGTTTGGCGGCCCGGTTTTGAGTGCAGATGATCAGACTGGCATCCATAATTGTATCTTCGATGATATGGTTTTATTCTTGCAACAGGTTTGTATAAGCTATTTAATATTTTTCTTCTATAAAATTATATAATTCATAATTTACCTCACATGGATTATATTACAGAATCAGTTTTTATAGAAAGAGAAAAATAAGAAGTGATCTTCTTTTATGGATGCAAAGGTTGTTGTTTTTATGCCGGTTTATAATCGTTCCGGTTATCTGAAAGAGAGTATGGCATCAATACTCGGCCAGACACTGGATGATTTTATATTTCTGATTATTGACGACGGCTCGACGGACGACAGTACGGATGAGGTGCGTAAATTCGACGATAGCAGGATTATCTTCCTGGAAAATGGAAGTAACATGGGGATTCCCAAAACCTATAACCGCGCCATGGATTACATCAGAGAGCATATCGATGCCGAATACATCGCTTACATGGATTCAGACGACCGGTCGGATGAAGAACGGCTTGCAAAACAATACCGTTTCATGAATGAACACAGGGATATCGACGTATGTGGAACTCAGGCCATGTATTTTGGAGACCGTCAGGATGAACGCCGGAAGCCTGTGGATCCTGCCTATCTGAGATGTATGTTTTATGATAATTCTCCCTTCATAAATCCGTCTGTAATGCTCAGGTCTGAGATAATAACAAAACATGGCTTCCGCTATAATGAAGACCTTATTGCGATGTCCGACGGTGATTTTTATTTCAGATTGAAGGACGAATTCAGGTTCGGAAATATGGAAGAATTCCTGGTATTTCAGAGAGATCACTCAAAAAGGATTACTCATGAAAGAGAATCAATAACGAATCAGGATAACCGGCATATTATCAAATTATTTTTGAAAGAGCTGGGCATTGATACAAATGGCCCCGGTCTGGATATTCATTATGACATTTCACAGTCCAAAATAGATCCGCGATTTACGATATCCGAATATGCTGCTGCACGGGACGAGTTGATCAAGGCGAATAGGAAAAGGACTGTTTATGATGAGGCCGTCTTCCAAAGATATGTGGATGATGTATGGGCTGTGTTTTCAGCATCAATGAGGAAGGCAGGATTGAAGACACGCATGAATTTTCTGCTTCACACCAGGAAGTATACCAGGGTGATATTGAGAAACACCCTGAGCTTCAAATCAACGTGAGTTCTCCCAAAGGGATGCCTTCGGCAGAGATAAAAAAGATGTCATCCTTTCAGGGTTATCATGATGAAATTCTGTTTTTTTACTATAATTATTTCATCTCTGGCGGGATTTACAGAATGGATAATTCCTTTCCGACAAGACCGTTTTATTTGGTTGCCACAAAGTCATAACATTTCATGATTTAATATAAACAATCGTTTATATTCGTGCTCGATAGTCGAATTTCGAATGCAGGTATCTCGAACTCACGTTAAAACTATGAGGAGTCTCCTTCC
>CAZNHE010000077.1:9397-14728 GCA_964572735.1 uncultured Chitinophagales bacterium
TCCTTCCTCTGAAGAAGAGGATATGCAGACGACTCCTGCTTCGCGAATGCCGTGTTATCCGGTGCGTGATCTTCAATATCTCATCCTGAGGCTCTGGGGAAGGAACCTTATCGTTGCCAGATAAAACAGGAGAAAACCTTCGAGTTCGTGCAATGTTCTCTGGGGGGTATTGATACAATAAATATTGGTGAGCCACTGCCTGATGACGTCGGGAAAAGACCTGAGCATAAACTTGGCCAGATAGGCGCCCCGCCCGATGTCGTATTTTTTCCCGGTGGTGCTCATCTCCGATTTTCGTCTGCCGTGGTTATGATAGACGAAAGGCTTCGGACTATATTTTCCCATGTAACCTGCCTGAGAGAGGCGCATGAGCAGTTCCACATCTTCGGCGCTTTTCAGGATGCTTCCCGGACCAAAGCGGATGTCGAAACCGCCGACATCAACAAGGATTCTCCGGCGAAAGGAGAAGTTTGCTCCGTGGATCAGTCCGGGCTTCACTACCGTGTCCGGTTCTATAAAGAACTCATCCTCACATTCCTGGATGGATGTTCTGGCATCTTTTTCATCATATAAAAGAACCCTTCCGCCCAGATAAACTATATTATTCTGCTCAAATTCGGTAAGTGTGTGATTGACAAAGTCATGGCCGGGATAACAATCATCATCGGTAAATATGATGACATCCGAGGTGGTATCCGAATGTGCTATTCCCGCATTTTTCGCCCTTGACAGACCTCTCTTCCCTTCGTATAAGTATTTAATTTTAGGATTCACCTTTTCATGGTTCAGGATGACCTCCCTCGTATCATCCGTAGAAGCATTGTCTACAACAATGATTTCGTTGACTTTTGACAAATCGATATGATCAATGGCACAGAGGGCCGCCTCTAATTGGGCGGCTCTGTTTGCCGTACCTATGATTAAACTGGCTCTCAAGGTTCGCGTTCAGTAAGTGGACAAGACGTTTGCATATACTTTTAGATAACCGGACGCCAGGTTTTCCCAGTTCCAATGGCTCAGGGCGTAGTCATAGTTTTCCCGGCCTCTGTCTCTGCCCAATAAGGTAACCGCCTGTTTCATGGCATCGGCGATACTGGCGGGGTTTTTAGCGTCATAAACAGGATTGCCGGTTTCGGTGAGCAATTCTCCGATCACTCCGACATTGGGCCCGACAATCACCTTTCCGAAGGAAAAGGCCATCAAAACGGCGCCGGAATTCAGGTTGTAAATCCTGGGCGAAAAGAAGATGTCTGCAACGGAAAACCAGGTTGCCGCCTCCCGGTTGGTCAGTCTGCCCGAGATATGGTATTTCCTGGAGAATTTCCCCCCGAGCCTGTGACGATGGAATAGCAGCTTTTCTTTATAGCTTGTAAAGTCATATACCCAGCCGCCGCATAGGAGATGCTTATCGGGATTCCTGATTTGCCTGAAGGCATATTTAACCAGCTTTTTCTCTTCCGGGTGCCGCAGCTTCCCGAATGACAACATAACCACACTGTCTTGCGGAATCCCCAGCTCGTCGCGCGCTTTTGCCCTGGTAATATCATCATGATAACTCTGATAGATCCCATGGGGTATCACATGATGCCCGCAGTCTTCTTTTAAGATATTTCCATATTGTTCCAGGAACAGTTGTTTGCCCGCTTTCCCGAAATGGATAAAATCATCCACAGAGCTGTAGATAGCCTGGCGTACTGCAAGATCATTGGTATGACGTACATGCGGAGTCAGATTATGTATATTGGCTACAATCCCGCACCGGTCGGACCAATACCGGAGGCGGTCGGCCAGCATCCCGATATTTTCCGCGTTTACTTCCCTGCTTTCCATCAGCCTGTCCGGCCAATGGATATGAAGGATGTCGTAGTCTTCCCGGCGGCCATACCAGAAGTTGCCGGCGCCCCACGTGAACCCGAGGCCGGGAGCCCTTTTGTGGATGGCGTCATACCACTCTTCTATAAAAGGATTTTGCTGTGGAATGGGTTCTGTGCACAAAATTTTGACATCCGTTTCCATCTGGGATAGCTATAATCTGTAACTGAATGATACCTTTCTCTTTCTCCATGCAGGTAAAAGTATAGGAGAAACAAGTGAATGCTAAAATTAATTCTTCCAAACCCCTCTTTTTGTGTCGTCATATCCTGTGAACGGCCTTCTTATGACGGCCGAAAACAGCGGCAGGTTTACGGGCTGACGAAGAAACCGGCCTTCAGGCTATGGCCGTGTTTTCCATATTCATGTTTTCCACGATTTGTTCTGCATGAATCCGTGTATTTTCGATGAACCATTTACTGGTGTTGTATCCTCCGCAAACAACGCCGGCGATATAAATTCCATTGATGGATGTCTCGTGCGTCTTTTCGTCGTAGACAGGGGTATTGTACCCGTCGGTAGCAAGTTCCAGCCCTATTTTATTCAGGAGCCCGTAATCAGGGTGATAGCCGGTCATGGCCAGGACAAAGTCATTCGCGATCGTCTTTTCCCCTTCCGGAGTCAGGATGACTACTTCTTTCGGCCGTATTTCTTTGACCGTTGAATTGAAATAAGCGGTTATCTCTCCTTCCTTAATCCGGTTTTCGATATCCGGACGGACCCAGTATTTGACCCTGTCTTTTATCGTATCTTCTCTTACAACCAGGGTGACTTCCGCCCCGCAGCGGTAGGTTTCCAGCGCGACATCTACGCCCGAGTTCCCGCCACCGACAACCAGTACTCTCTGCTCGGCATAAGGATGCGGTTCATCGTAATAATGTTTCACTTTGGGGAGATCTTCACCCGGCACATTCATCAGGTTGGCATGATTATAAAATCCGGTCGCGATAATTATCTTTTCACAGTGGTATTGATCTTTATTCGTGGCGACCCTGAAGTCTTCGTCCGTTCCATGCACGCCGGTTACCTGTTCATAGAGGTGTACCGGCATTTCGTAACTTTCGACTACTCTGCGATAATATTCGAGCGCTTCGCGGCGGGTGGGCTTGACCCCATGGGAAATGAAGGGAATGCCACCGATTTCCAGGCGGTCGGAAGTCGAAAAGAAAGTCATATTTGTGGGATAATGAAAGATGGAATTGACGATGCACCCTTTTTCTATAATTAGGTACGGGATGTTTCGCCTGTGCAGTTCCACCCCACAGGCCAGGCCGATAGGTCCGGCACCGATAACAATCACTTTTGTTGATGTCACTTTCTTCATGAATAAAGCCTGATCTTCTTAATCTCCTGTTTTTGGCCCGGAGAAGGTAAAGAACTATTAAAATGCCAGTTCGGGAGAAGAAAAACGTCCCCCCTCCGGGGTTATGGTGGTTAGTCTTGATTTCCTCTGCTACAATCTTCTCATCCTTCCGGGATTTATGGGATTGGGAATAACGAGATGTCGGCCATGAAGCGTTTTTCGGGAAATCTGATTCATTATTGCCTCAAGATAAGAAATGGCGGGATATCAATCCCGAAGGGATGACAGGATCGCAGGTTCCCGGGCTAAAATACATTCCTTCAGTAATCCTCTTCAATCCGGGTTACTTTTTCCTGTTGCATCAGATCCGATTTGAATGACGGGGCGACGGGGTCTTCATCACCTTCCTGAGAAAAACGGAGGCTGTATAAATCCGTACGCCGGTCTTTCAGATGGGTGACCGTGCCGTTGTAGCGGACCCGCCGCAGCAGTTCGAGATCGACGTCTGCTATGACGACCATTTCGGTGTTGGTCTCGGAGATGGCCGCCACTCCATCCCGCGAGAAGTAAAAGTCGGCCGGTGTAAAAATCGCTGATTGCGCATATTGAATATCCATGTTTTCCACGGATGGTATGTTTCCCACTGTTCCTGCGATGGCGGTATATACCTGGTTTTCGATGGCGCGTGCCTGTGCACAGATACGCAGCCGCGTGAAACCATGGCGTTCGTCGGTACAATAGGGAATGAAGAGAATCTGCGCGCCCCTGGCAACCGCGAGCCGGGAGAGCTCGGGAAACTCGGCATCATAACAAATCAGGATCGCGATTTTGCCACGGTCGGTATCGAAAACCCGTAACTTATTGCCCGGCTGGATTCCCCACCATCGTCGTTCGCTAGGCGTGATATGGAGCTTGTATTGCCGTTCCATACTCCCATCGCGACGAAAAAGCCAGGAGACGTTATAGATTTTTTCGTCCTCCTCAACAAAATGTGATCCCCCGATGATATTTACGTTGTAGCGCACCGACAGATCGTTAAAAAGAGCAGCATACTGATCGGTCAGCCGGGCCAGCTCACGGGCTGCCAGCCCCGGGCGTTTTTCCGACTGGTAACTAAGCAACTGAGTAGTCAGCAACTCGGGGAACAACACGAAATCTGCTTTATAATCGGAGGCCACATCGACGAAATATTCCACCTGTTGTGCGAACTCCTCAAAGCCGGATATCTTGCGCATTTGATACTGTACGCAGCAGATCCGTGCCGGCAGGGAGGTTACGGCACGGCGTGGGATCTTTCGCCGGTATTCCAGGTTCACCCACTCCAGCAGACAGGCATACCCGCAGGAATCTTCATCTTCCCTCAGATAATCCCGGATGATCCGTTTGATTACGAACCCATTTCTGAGCTGGAAGGTAAGAATAGGGTCGTATAGCTTTTTTTCTGTAACAAATTCGACGTATCGGGTGGCATCGTACTCGTCTTTGTACTTGTGGTAACCCGGCAGCCGGCCTCCGAGAAGGATACGGCGCAAGTTCAGACGCATGCACAACTCTTTACGCAAAGTATACAGCCTCCGCCCGATCTTCATATTCTGAAAATCCGGGTCGACCATCACTTCAATACCGTAAAGGGTGTCCGCCTCGGGATCGTGATTACGGATATAGCCGTTGTCAGTTACCTCTTCCCACGTATGATCCCGGGCATATTCGTCGATATCAACGATCAGGCTGCTTGCAGAACCAATGAGCCGGCCGTCATGGAAAATGCCGATCTGCCCTTCGGGAAAGCGGCGCAACTGGGAGCGGAACTGGGCTTTTCCCCATGTTTTCATGCCGGGGAAGCATCGCTCCTGCAGTGCAGTCACTTCCTCATAGTCTTTCCATTCCAAAGAGCGTGATGTAATATTACCTGTGCCGGTCATAAGGTTCCTGGTTGTTCACAAAAACGATCATTCAGATAACGTAATTCATTCAAATATAATATGGAGTTATGGTGAATGCCGCAGATAACCGGATTGATGTTTATTGCAGGAAGAAGTTGCGAGTCTAGAGCGTGAAGAAACCGCTGGTCTTCTTAAACCGGAAATCATTGATCCTTGTTCTGAAATTAAACACTGCAGAGCAGGAGTGCAGCATTGCGGATCCAATCTTGCAAC
>CAZNHE010000078.1:0-3778 GCA_964572735.1 uncultured Chitinophagales bacterium
ATACGGATGAGGTCGATGCCCCGATGTGGCGCTGCATCCACACAGCAGTAAGCAGGGGATCAGCAGGAAAATGAGATTTCGCATGAGGAAAGCAGGTTGTGTTTGCATAATGAAGATATCAGAAACGATGCCATTGTTCCAGGGTACCGCGACAGCGTGTACGTTTCAGGTATCTGTCATGGAAGAGAGGCCCGGCCGGTATCTCTACCGATATCCGGAAATATCGGCTACCCTTTGAGCGCAGCTTTACTGCCCGGCAGGCGGTGCATCTTTAAGCTTAGCATAGAATCATTTTTATTACGCCATATTTTGTTTATAGCCCATCCCATTTTGATAAACTACAATCCCAAAATGATAGACCCATCTTCTAATTACTTAGGATCACGTCTTTTTATTCTTTACGTAGGTGTTTGTTACTCAATCAACTATTCCTGCACCCTCCTCCATTCCTGGGAGTCTGGCACGCTTTTTTCTTTCCCTCAGGAGCTAATGATAATCTATCCTTGAACATATTTTTATTCTGAATTGCAGTAGTCCTTTTAGGCTCCTTCTTTACGCATACCGGAGCTTTATCCGACTATGGCGGACTCACCCTGTACTATGGCTTTTAGTAAAATGCTTTTGAAGTTGCTTTTTGTTTTTAAATCGGCGTATCCATCAATTATAGGGTACTGAACTGATTCAGAAGAAATAAATAAGCATCTGACATTTAAAATGATATGCGTTCGATTAAATCACAGACTCCGGAGCAGACACGCTTTTTTAATCGCTAATTAAAATTTCAGAAATTGCATGTTTGATAATCTGATTTCTTCCGACAGGAAGAAGAAATCCCGCTTTTGGAATTTAAGGACCATTCTGGTTGCGATCATTGTCAATGAACTGATAATAGGCGGGGCAGTATATGTCTCTGGGAAGCAGACAAAAGAAGGCCCGAAAAAGGAAAAGGAATTGGTCACTTATGTTAAGGTTACCAAACCGCCGCCACCTCCACCCAAGCCTAAAAAGCCGCCTCCGCCGAAGCCTAAAAAATCACCACCCCCTCCACCCAAGTCTGAAAAACCGCCGCCGCCAAAGGGGTTTCAGGAACTGAAGGCGCCAACAGTGGTACCGTCTAAAATCCCGCCGGTTAATCTTAATGCCGTCGCCGTTAATGCTGCTGATTTTTCAGGACTTGGAGTTGCGGGAGGCCGGGCAAATGGAAAAGGGCATGGAAAAGGTAATTCTTCAGGCTCGTCTTTCAATTTTCACACGATCTTCAGGGTGGTCGAGCAAATGCCCAAGATGGTTGGCGGCATACAGGCGCTCTATAAAGCTATCGGCGGGTATCCGGAGCTTGCACGTAAAGCAGGCATTGAGGGCACCGTTATCGTCCAGTTTACTGTGGATGAGAACGGCAAGGTCACCGATCCAAAGATCTTACGTACTCCGTCTGAGATCTTAAGCGATGCGGTGTTGCGTGCACTCAAAAAGGTCAGGTTCACGCCGGGAAAACAACGCGGCCGTGCTGTGAAGGTTCGCATGTCGATTCCTGTCCGATTTAAGATACAATGATGAGATTTTTGTTTCGAACAAAAAAGCAAACTGTCAAAGAATAAACCATTTAGGAGATCATATACACTATGAATACATCATTAGTCGGTCTGTGGCAGACTATGGGCTGGTTCCCCAGAGCCATCGTTTTCGTTATGTTCATAATGGCCATATTTATTATTGCGGTAACCGTGACAAAGTGGTCCCGCTTTTACCGTATGGGCAAAGCCACCCGAAAATTTGCCCCTGAGTTTTCTTCGATCCTGGAAAGGGGCAGCATCACTGAAGGGCTTGCACTTGCTGATCAGTACAGGCAAAAGTCACATGTCGCGCAGGTGCTCGGCGAAGCGCTTCGGGAAGTTGCACCGCTGATCGATGGCGGCGGCCCGGTGAGTGAAGCGGCGATCGATATGGCCGAACGGACGATTGAGCGAGAGCAGGTTCTGCTTGCCAATGACATGAAAAGCGGCCTTGGGGTGCTGGCTACTATCGGTGCCACGGCGCCTTTCGTCGGATTGCTGGGCACCACTATGGGTGTCATCGATGCTTTCACGGGGATGGCCCAGCAGGGCGGGGGTATCGCGGCAATCTCTGCCGGTATTGCGGAGGCATTAATCACCACAGCGGTAGGGCTGCTCGTAGCAATTCCTGCAGTCTGGCTCTACAATTACTTTAATACGCGGTTGGGTACACTCTTCTCCGAGCTCTCGTACGCGAGCCGTGAGCTGACCGACTGGATGAGGAGCCGCAGCACAAGGATCCTCAGGGAGGAATCCCGTGTGGAGTCCAGTGAGTAGTATGCCACTCCAGTTTGGAGAATAAGATGAATACTAAATCTTACCGGATATCAAAATGAGCACCAAATCTAAGCGTAGAAGGAGTTCTAAGCCCGGCGACTCGCCTATCCCAACCGTCATCGGTATGGAAGGGGGTGAAGCTCTCGACTCTATCAATATTACCCCGATGATCGACGTAATGCTGGTTTTACTGATCATTTTTATGGTGATCACACCTGTAATTATGAGTCACTCGGTACAGCTTCCAACCGCTGTTACGGCGGCACCGGAGAAAGGCAGCCGGGTAACACTCACCATCGACAAACAGGGAGAGTTTTACCTGCAGCATAAGCGAAAAGCAATCCCCGCGGAACAATTGACCACGAAGCTTCAACAAGAATACGCCAACCGGCCATATGACCACGTGCTTTATCTGAAAGCCGATAGGGCAGTTCCATATAGTGTGGTGCTGACCGCAATCAATGCCGCACGAGCCGCCGGGGTAGCTCGTATAGGAGCTATAACCGAGGGGAAAAAAACGCTTCTGTCAAACAATAAGTGATCCAGGCCGGCAATGAAATCAAAATCACAATTCAGTATAAGGAGTAAACGATGGCAATGAATGTAGGAGGAGGGGAAGAAGGTGGCCTTTCCTCACAGATCGACATGACTCCGATGATTAGTGTCCTGCTGGTGCTGATAATCTTCTTCATAATCGCTCAACAGGGACTGCAAAAAGGAGTTGATGCCCAGGTGCCGCCCGTCCAGAAGGAGAAAGCGACACAGCAGACGCAGCAGACGAACCAGATTGTCCTGCAGGTTCAACCTGGCCCGCAGTATCTGCTCAATAAACAGCCTGTCCCCACCGGACAACTTCAGGAACAATTGCACAAAGTATTCGCTCCACGTATACGAAAGGTGCTCTTCATCAAAGGCTCCGGACAGGTTGCCTACGGGCAGGTTGTCTATGCCGTAGATGCAGCGCGTGCAGCGGGAATCGAAGTAGTGGGGCTGGTGCCACGCAGCAACAGTGAATGACGGAGGTACTACTTCTCTGCCGGTATACCTGAGGATGAAACAGCTTAAACACCTGTTTTCAAATCGAACGCCTGATTCGCATAACGGCCCCCTTATATACTCTTGAAGCGAAAATAGAACTCTCAACTTTCGCACTCCTTCCGGTTCTCCCGGATCCCAGCCGGATGAGCGTTCCCGATTCCCGGGGCACAGGTTTTTTTGCGCGATTCTATGTCGTCCGGCTATAGACTCTCACAGAGCTTCAATATCACTCCCCAAAATTACAGGCGCGAAAGTTGAGATTTAGCTTATAGCTCCAAAGAAAATGATGTAACTCCATAAGAACGACATCCTGAAGTTTCAATTCCTTGTTTGTCCGTCCGCAGGATTCAGGCAGTGTAAGAGAGAGGTTTGTATCAGGTCTTCTGGTAAAGTATTTGTTGCTCATGCAC
>CAZNHE010000078.1:3878-14592 GCA_964572735.1 uncultured Chitinophagales bacterium
GGTCTTCTGGTAAAGTATTTGTTGCTCATGCACCCCTTGCATTTTGAGAAGTGATATTCCCAAATGAGGAGACTAAAATAATTGTAGTCCTCATGGAGTCATTTATTGCCATTTATCTATGTGATTGATGCTAAAAGACCTATGATTTTACCATCCGTTCTTTAATTAAATCTGGCACGCTTTTTCATGAGTATATGGGCTAACGATGATTAATTATATAAACATGCCTGTTTTATTCTGGATTGGAATAGTTACCATAAACCCCTCTTCTTTCGTAAACTTAATTTTTCTCAAACGTGCGGAATGCAGCTTCCGGGGATAAACCCAACGGAAAATATGTAGCGGGGTTGTCGTTAGCGGCTACCGGCGTTGTCTTCGGTGATATCGGCACCAGCCCGCTTTATACTTTTAGCGAGTGTTTTCATCCGGCTCACGGCATAGAACCAACTGCCGCTAATGTGTTGGGTATCCTCTCATTAATACTTTGGTCGCTCATTCTCGTTGTTTCAATTAAATATGTCATTTTTATATTCAGGGCAGATATTAATGGCGAAGGCGGTGTACTGGTGCTTACAAAAATCATCAGTTCATTGGGAGAAAAAAGTAAAAAGACAGGTTACTTAGTCGTCATTGGACTTTTCGGGGCGGCTTTATTGTACGGAGACAGTACTATCACTCCGGCCATTACTGTTTTGAGCGCGGTTGAAGGGTTAGAAGTTGCTACCTCATTTTTTGAGCCATATATCATTCCTGTTGCTACCGGCATTTTAGTTGCTCTTTTCATATTACAGAGGCGCGGTACTGCAAATATCGGCAATTTGTTCGGTCCGGTTATGATCCTGTGGTTTTTAACGATTGCCGCATTGGGTATAAGCCAGATTGTACAGGCACCACAGGTTCTTGCTGCTATTAACCCGGTTCACGGATTAAACTTTTTTATGCGCAATGGCTTGGCCGGATTTCTTGTACTGGGATCGGTGGTTTTAGCTGTCACCGGCTGCGAGGTACTGTATGCCGATATCGGCCATTTCGGAAGGGTACCCATACGGATGGCCTGGTACGGCCTTGTTTTTCCCTCGCTCTTGCTTTGCTATTTTGGACAGGGGGCGCTGCTGCTGCAAAATCCTAAAGCCTCTGTAAATCCTTTTTTTCATATGGCTCCGGACTGGTTGCTTTATCCTCTGGTAGCTATTGCAACGGCTGCCGCCATCATTGCTTCTCAAGCCGTAATAACCGGTGCTTTTTCACTCACCCGGCAGGCCATGCAGTTCGGATACTTTCCGCGTATGGAGGTTGTGCAGACTTCGAGCAGGGAAAGCGGCCAGATTTATATGCGGAACATCAACTGGACGATGATGATCATCACCGTTGGCTTAGTGCTCGGATTTCAGACATCAGGCAATCTTGCCGCGGCTTACGGGATGGCGGTAACGTCTACCATGCTCATTACCACTGTCATATTCTCAGTATTGATCTATAAGAAATGGAAATGGAACGTTTTTGCCGTTATACCGTTTGTAGCCTTCTTCCTGATTATTGATCTGTCCTTCTTCAGCGCCAATATCACCAAAATTCCGGACGGTGGCTGGATTCCCCTCGTTATAGCCGGCATTGTGATCACCATCCTGCTGACCTGGGAAAATGGCAGAAGCGTTCTAAAAGAACGAACCATCTCGAATCAGCTTCCACTAGAAGAGTTTATGGAGAATTTAGAAAGTTATATCGATGTTGAAGAATGTAAAATCTCCTATGTCGAAGGTACGGCCCTTTATCTGTACTCCAATCCTGATGGAACGCCGCCGGCCCTGCTATATAATATTAAGCACAATCGCGTGATCCACAAAAATGTGGTGCTGATTAACGTGAAAACGAGCTATGAGTACCCCTATATACGTGGAGATAAGCAGGTTGAGGTCGAATCACTCGGCAAGGGTCTTTATCGTATCATTCTTCATTGTGGCTTTGCACAAGGGGTGAACGTACCGCAATTGCTAAATAAAGTCGATGAGCCCGACCTGGAGCTCGACAGCGGACAGGCTACCTATTTTTTGAGCAATGTACGCATTATCGCGAGTGCTGAAAAAAACTCTGGGATGGCTACATGGCGCGATCATCTTTTTAGGATGATGTATCGCAATCAGCTGGATGCCACAGCTCACTTCGGACTTCCTTCGGACCGTGTTATAGAAGTAGGTGGTGAATTGAAGTTTTGATCCCTTCACCCCGGCCGATTTCCTTCCCAAAGAGATCCGGTTTCGTCCCGATGCTTTTTGGCGAACCGCCCCATCGTCATTTCAAACAGCCCCCAAGATGCTTTGCCGGAGTGAAATGGGATATCTTATCCGTTATGGATGTGGCAGACAATAGAAATAGGACCGGGTTTACCCAAAAGCTTTCCTTATTCAATAAATCTTCCCAAAATGGGAGACTAAGGTTTCTCCTCTTCTCAGATGACCATTGATTGTATTTCAAATAAAGTATTGATAAACAATCGCCTGTAAACATATTTGTTATTCCTCAATCGAGTTTGGCACGGCTTTTTCGTCATTGCAGGAACTAAGGATAACTGATTTCATAATTAGGTTCGTTTTATCTAATGATCAACCCCGGAAATTAGCTGTGAAACCTGCAAGACGGAAAAATCAGTGCAGAAGGATATGAATCAGACCGCATCCTATAAATAATTGTAAACCGGTAACTGAACCAGGGGCCGGGCTGTGAAAAAAGAGGAGCAGAAGACGTCCGAAATTATTGTAGATTGTGCAAAAAATATGGGATACACCGGATTATGATCAAGGCACCGACTTCGACCTTTTGGAGAAAGCAGAGGTTTCGCACGCTAGCCGAAAAAGTTCCGGACCTGGTCGAAAGATTGAGTACCGGCTTAATCGTCGTATCACACGAATATGAAAATTATAAATAAATTGTATTTGGGGCTGGGCATTCTGGCCTTTCTGGTTTTGTTGTTGTGGCTTAGTTCTTTGATGTTTATCAATAATCTGGCGAATACATCCACGGGTATTATTCGAAATAACAGCCGGGGTATTGTTTATACTGAGAAGATGCTGCAGACAATGAAAGAACTTTATTTATTGCAGACATCAGCTTTAAATAATGATGAACCGGCTTCGGCACCGTCTGCTCTTCAAAAAGATTCATTAAAAAGCCTCTTGCTCGGCCAATTGGCAAAAGAGTTGCAAAATATTACCGAACCCGACGAAAGAGAACTTGCCGGAAGGCTGCAGAAGGCCATACATGTATATCTGAATCAATTTGAACAATTGGATCAAACAGGTTTCGAGCCGGAACTGTACGACGCTATAACGCAGCAGTATGCCCTGGTTCAGCATCTGCTGGGGGAAATCACCTTTGTCAATATAGAGAGGATGTACCGGAAAAATGAATTTACCCGGAAGGCGGCTTCCAATATCACTCTGTATATAACGATTATCGGTGCTGTCAGCTGCCTCCTGGCGATCGGTTTGCTGGTCAGATATCCCAATTATATTGTCCATCCTATAAATGAATTCATTACCCGGATCAATAAAATCGCCGATCAAAATTATGACCAGCGGTTAGAGTTCGAAACCGGCGATGAGTTTGAAGAACTGGCGGAAGCATTTAATGCAATGGCCGCCCGCCTTCAGCAATATGAGACAAGCAACCTTGCCAAGCTCAGGAATGAAAAACAGCGGGTTGAAGCTATTGTCAATCATATGAATGACGCGGTATTAGGGCTGGATAAAGATAAAAACATCCTGTTTATAAATACCAAAGCGGAAGAGCTCATCGGGTTGAAACACGAGAATATTGCGGGCCGCTATGCGCCGGATATTGCAACCGATAACGACCTTATGAGAGAGCTGATCCGGGATTTGATGAATAAAACGGTGCAGCCCGACCGGCAAGATGAAAAGTCCGGGCTCCTCGAAGTCGTTTCCGGCAATCAAAAGATATATTACTCCAAAGAAACAATCCCGATAATGTATACCGGGGATGAAAGTAAAAGCAGGAAACAAATCGGCTCTATCATTATCCTGAAAAATGCGACTCTTTTTCATGAGATGGATGAAGCTAAAACCAATTTTATAGCTGTGGTTTCGCATGAATTAAAAACGCCCATCTCCTCAATCAATCTGAGCCTTCGCCTGCTTAAGGATGAGCGCGTGGGGCAACTTAATGATGAACAAAAGAGCCTGGTTAAGAGCATAGAAGATGATGCCGGGCGTATGAAAAGATCAACAGAAGACTTGCTGGATCTTTCCAAAGTTGAGACCGGCAACATTTACCTGAATATGCAGCGGGCCGACCCGTTAGAGTTAATCAGGCAGGCAAACGAGACGATGAAGTTGCAGGCACAACAGAAAAATATTCATATTGAGGTTGAATCCCCTGACAGGCTGCCGAAGGTAAAAACCGATATACAAAAAACAGTATGGGTGCTGGTTAATTTGCTCTCCAATGCCATTCGATATACTCCCCCAAAAGGAAATATTAAAATGAAGGCTGAAAAAGCGGGTCGAACCGTTAAGTTCATTGTAACCGATACCGGCAGAGGCATCCCTCCCGAATATCAGAAGAAGATTTTCGACAAATATTTTCGGGTGTACGGCGATCAGGAAGGGCAGGAAGGCAGCGGACTGGGCCTGGCTATTTCAAGAGAATTTCTCAGAGCACAGGGCGGCGAGATAGGCGTTGAAAGTGAAACGGGTAAAGGAAGTTGTTTCTATTTTGAATTACCTGTAGACCCGGAAGGTTAAATTGATATGAAGCCAGGCCATGTATTAGTTATCGACGACGAAGAGCGGTTTAGGGAACTTTTGTCCAGGATCATCAGTCTTGAAGGTTTTACTGTTTTCCAGGCGGAGAATGTGCGGGAAGGACTAAGTATAATTGAAGGCGAATCAGTCGATGTCGTTGTAACCGATGTAAAAATGCCCGGTCTCAGCGGCCTTTACCTGCTGGAGAAGATTAAAAGGGAATATCCGCTTATCGAAGTCATCGTAATTACCGCTTACGGTACTATTCAGGACGGCGTAAACGCCATGAAACAAGGTGCTTTTGACTACATCACCAAGGGTGATAATGATGATAAAATTCATGTGATTGTTCAGCGGGCGGCTGAAAAGGCGGAACTTCAGGCCAAACTTCATCATCTGGAAAAGCGGGTGGGTGAGCAGTATGGATTTGAAAATATTATTGGAGAATCCGAAGCTATACAGGAAGCCATCGAAATGGCCCGGAAGTTAGCCCCCACGGATGTAAGTGTATTACTGCAGGGTGAAACCGGAACCGGCAAGGAAGTCTTTGCTCAGGCCATTCATCAGGCAAGCAACAGGAAAAACGGACCTTTCGTAGCATTGAATTGCAGCGCTTTTCCAAAGGATATGCTCGAATCTGAATTGTACGGATTTAAAAAGGGTGCCTTCACCGGAGCCTCCGATTCAAAAAAAGGACTGATTGAGGAAGCCAACACAGGCACGCTGTTTTTAGATGAAATAGGTGAAATGGAACTTGGTTTGCAAGCCAAGCTGCTGCGGTTTTTAGAAAATAGAAGGTTTACCAAACTGGGTGAAACCAAAGAGCGGTTCGTAGATCTCCGGGTCATCGCAGCTACAAATTTGAATTTAAAAGAGGAAACCGGGCGTAAGACATTCAGAGATGATTTGTACTACCGCCTTGCCGGTTTTAAAGTTGATATCCCCCCGCTTCGTGAACGTACCGAAGACATAGAATTACTGGCAAATTTTTTTCTTAAAAAACTCAATGAAAAAACACGGTACATAGCCAAAGAGACCATGGAGCTTTTGCTGACCTATCCTTGGCGGGGAAATATCCGTGAACTCAAAAACGCTATTGAGAGGGCCGTCATCCTGGCACACGGCGATACTATTTCCCCCGACTTACTGCCGTATGAAATTCGTACATATGCATCATCAACGGAAAGCCTTCCCTCGGATTCCCTCAGGGAAGTCGAAAGGTATCACATTGACAGAGTGCTTAAGAAAACAGGCGGAAATAAAACAAAAGCCGCTGAGATTTTAGGAATAGGTACAAGTACTTTGTATCGAAAAATAGAGAAGTTTGGTTTGTAAAGGGAAAAATGAGAAGGATGCCGATCAGGCTCTGTACCGCCCGTTTCGGGCATGTTGCCGGGTGGATATGTTCTACCAGAATGATGAAGTACTCTATGCAGGAATACCTTATTCGACCGTTGACAGCAAAGAGGCCGCTTGCATTGTCCCGGTCTCAGCGTTATTCTAAAGAATCCCCGTCTGCACGTTTAAAAAGACCTGCGGACTTAGGCAAAATCTTTCCGGCCCTCAAAGATTCCATTTGAATTGTTAAAATAATATGTGTATATAATACACGTATTATTTTGTTTGAGGATTTGAAGATTACCCTTACACTATACAGAAAAAGACCGGTGGTACGAGAAGCGGATGGATTGGCAGCTTATTTGGTTTCAGAAAAAGCGTTTTCAGAGGAAGGAGCAGAGGCCTGTTTTTACCGGCTTTTTCCATTCGTCTTGCCCATGGTCGTTCATTTTTATCGAACAGGAAATCCCATAAAATCTGTAAATCTAATGAATAATTTTCTTCTATTTCGGGTTCTGCGCCATTGTCTTCAGGCGGTTTGTCAAATAAAAGCAGGTGGTTGTTTATGATTCCCGAAGTATTTCCGTCTTTTGCGCTATTCCTTGCCGGTACGCCTCATTTGGTATCATTAGGCTGGGGAGATACGCTGATCATTATCCTCTATTTTGTGCTCGTGTTGGGAATTGGTTATTACCTGGTACATTTTACAAAAACGGGTAAGGATTTCTTTCTTGCCGGTCGAAGAATGACGCAGTGGATTGCCGGCCTTGCCTTCATTTCCGCAAATCTCGGCTCGTTGGAGCTCATGGGCTGGGCCGCCTCAGCCTATCAATATGGAATCCTGGCAACACACTGGTACTGGATTGGGGCGATTCCGGCAATGCTGTTTCTCGGGATCGTCATGATGCCATTCTATTATATCTCCAAAACACATTCGGTTCCCGGGTACCTAAAGCTGCGATTCGGAGAATCCTCAAGTATGTTATCGGCCATTTCATTTGCAGTCATGACGGTCCTGATGAGTGGGGTCAATATGTTTGCGATGGCGCTGGTGATGAAAGTGGTGTTGGGCTGGGATCTGAATTTCAGCATATGGGTTTCATCTATAACCGTAATGGTTTATGTAGTGCTTGGCGGATTGTTGTCGGCCATATTCAATGAGGTGCTACAATTTATGCTGATTTGGCTCGGGGCTCTGCTCGTTCCTATCATTGGACTGATCGAAGTGGGTGGCTGGAACGGCCTGGTGGCGCAGATCCATCAGAATGTTAGCGGCAATTATATACACTTGTGGAGCACTTTGGGTAGCTACAACGACAACCCCATGGGTATCAACTGGATAGGTGTCGTTTTTGGCTTGGGGTTCATCATTTCCTTCGGTTATTGGACGACCGATTTTCTTGTTGTTCAGAGGGTGCTCTCAGCAAAAGATCTTCGCGCTTCAAAGATGGCGCCCATCATAGGCTCTGCCTTTAAGATGTTCATTCCGTTCATTGTGATTCTTCCGGGACTCATTGGCCTGGCAGTCATGCCGGGTCTGGTCGGGCAGAGTCAGGCTATTGCAACGGGGGGGCAAAGTTACAACGAAATCCTGCCGTTAATGATGGCCCGTTACCTTGGTCCCGGTTTGCTGGGACTGGGCATCACGGCTCTTATTGCAGGCTTTATGTCGGGTATGGCCGGAAATGTGAGTGCATTTGCTACCGTATGGACCTACGATATTTACAGACCGATCCAGCGTGCGATAGGGAAGAAGGAAGTCAGTGATGCCCACTACGTCAGGATCGGGCGATGGACGACCTTTATTGGGGTGATCATAAGTATCGGCACGGCGTATCTCGTGGAGCAATCCGCCAGTATCATGGATTACGTGCAGGCTCTGTTCAGCTTCTTCATTGCGCCATTGTTTGGCACTGTCATTCTCGGGATGCTGTGGAAGCGATGTACTGCCCCCGCCGGATTCTGGGGCCTGCTTGCGGGCATGGTCTCCTCTATTGGTATGTGGATCTGGGTGAGGATTGACCCATCGGCCCTGAGCATTATTGCCGGCTCCGCGGATGCAAAGGCCCTTGCCGAAGATATGTACCGCGCGTTATGGTCGTGGATCATTTGCGTACTCGTAACCATTATCGTTACCTATATGACCAAACCGAAACCCGAGGCCCAGCTGGTCGGGCTGGTAAGAGGATGTACCGAGCTTCCATCAGAAGGGCACCTGCCGCTTGTTCAGAGGCCGATCTTCTGGGCGGGAGTCGTCTTTGCCGCTTTCATAGTTCTGCAAATTATCTTCTGGTAAGGAGGGAAAAAGATGAATGATGAAAATAGAGTATCAATCTGGTTTTTTGTCGGTTCATTATTGACCGTATATGGAATTATCATCCTTATAGTAAGCATCCAGACGCTCGTATCACCGGGACAGGGACCACATGTCGTCCTTGCAAACCTTCATGCAGGTGTATGGTGGGGCATCTTACTTTTACTATTAGGAATAATGTACGTTGTTCTTTTCTGGCCGTGGAAGAAAAAAGAGACTGAATAATGACAAAGAGTGTCAGAGATGTACGACTATATACATCATGATATAAAGACAGCATCTTATTTGGATGTGATATATGATCATTTGATGACATCATTGGATATCATCATTCGGATAACCTTGATTCATACATGGAAAATATCCTGATATAAATTGCATACATAACCATTCCCCGTTTTTTCCCGTCCATTAAATATGGAAGAGGTACTCTGCGGAAGAGATAATTAACGAGGGAGATCAGAGTAGGTTCATGGCTACTACGCGATTGTTATGTAGTCACTTATCGTAGGGTAAAAAAAATATAAATTTTTTTTGGAAAGGTATTGAGATTGTGGAAATTATTTGGTAATTAATTAAGTGTAAAAAATACACATAATATGGCAAGTATGGCACAGCTGCAGGGTAGATACATCAATCACGACTCATAAATATAAAAGCTATGGATTCAATGCTCTACAAAGGGATAACAATGGCGTTCGTGCTTTTCCTTCTGTTATTCGGTTCCCGCGCCTCGGCGCAGGTGACCGTCAGCGGGCAGGTTACTGATGCCAAAGACTTTTAGTGGTTAAAACAATTTTTTTATATAATGATTCTGATTCTTCCGCAAAGGGTATGATGAATATTACAGACGACACATTAAAGTTTTGAAAACAAAAACATAAATAGGATATAGTATGGTAAGAACAGCTCTCATTCTCGCACTTGGATTACTCCTGGCTTCCTGTGCCGGAAAAAATCAAAAAAGCAATACCCCGGCAAATCCGACAACCGGACTGCTGCCTGATAAATCCGCCTTTGAAACCACCATAAACGGAAAGAAAACCGATCTTTACATCCTGAAAAATGATAACGGGATGAAAGTGGCCATCACCAATTACGGTGGGCGTGTCGTCAGCATTCTGGCTCCCGATAAGAACGGACATTTTGCAGACGTGGCGCTCGGTTTTGATAGTCTCGACAATTATATCGAGCATCTAAAATCGCCGTATTTCTTCGGAGCCATCATCGGGCGGTTCGCCAACCGGATTGCAAAGGGAACGTTCACGCTTAACGGGAAGGAATATCACCTGCCGATCAACAACCCGCCAAACAGCCTGCATGGCGGCGACAAGGGCTTTTTTATGAGAGTCTGGGACGCTCAGCAATTGAACGACCACAATCTTTTACTTCGGTACAATGCAAAGGATGGAGAAGAAGGATATCCCGGGGACCTTCACGTTCAGGTACTTTATACCCTGACCAGCAATAATTCACTGCGTATAGAATATACCGCTATTACCAGCGAGCCGACGGTCATCAACCTGACTAATCACACCTATTTTAACCTGAATGGGGCCGGCAGCGGCAAGATTACCAATGAGGTCCTCATGATCAATGCCGATAAATTCACTCCGATCGATTCTACCGAAATACCGACGGGCAAAATCGCATCAGTAAAAGGCACGCCGTTCGATTTTACCAATCCAACGCAAATCGGTGCACGAATCAACGAGAATAATCAGCAGATTAAATTCGCCAAAGGATATGATGACAACTGGATACTGAACAAGGAAAAACCTTTTGGATTAAGCCTGGCTGCCAGCCTTTATGATCCCGATTCCGGCCGGGAGCTGGATGTGCTTACTACCGAACCTGGCCTACAATTTTACAGCGGCAATTTCCTGGATGGCGTGAAAGGAAAAGACGGCAAGAAATACGGATATCGAACGGCCCTGACTCTTGAAACCCAGCATTATCCCGATTCACCAAATCATCCCAATTTTCCGTCAACCGTGCTGGAACCCGGCCACATTTTTCATTCGATTACCATCTATCGATTCAAAGTTCATAAATAGATAGTTGTTTTTCAAAAAATGTAATGATTTGCGATAGATCGATGGACCGATTAAAGAATTTCGGTTTGCCCATGAAAAGATTAAAAGCGGGAAGTCTGTCATCGCGAGGAGCCCCTTTAGGGCGACGTGGCGGTCCCACTCAACATGGCAATGGAGGAACTATAGGGATTCCACCGGTGCCCGTTGTCGGGAGATTGCTCCCGATCCTCGGGACTTCGCTGCGTTCCTCGCAATGACAGTCGGAA
>CAZNHE010000079.1:0-81 GCA_964572735.1 uncultured Chitinophagales bacterium
TCTCCCTTGAGGGAGGCGAGGTGGGTGTCCGATACGTGCCAGACCCGGCGCCGTGCCCATCATAGAAAGGATAATAGGCTG
>CAZNHE010000079.1:91-14571 GCA_964572735.1 uncultured Chitinophagales bacterium
CACAATGCCAGATTCCTGTTCTGCAATGTTTGATTTCGGAACCGGGATCATTGATTCCCGATTTAAGAAGGCTGAAGGTTTCCCCACACTTCTCCCTGTAGTAAACATCCATTCGATTACCCACAGTATCCAACATAGAGCCTATATTTATATAGTACCCCGCACGGATGGTTGTTGGTTGTCAATATTCAGGCTTATTGAGAGATTGGTAACTGGTCAACTTTCAACCCTCTATCCGTTGCGTCACAAGCCCAGAAAAACGGCGCAGCCCAGGAAAGCGAGCGCAGCCCCCACGCCGGTAGCCATCCAATTGACCATATTATTGCCGATCAGCAGCTTTTCGTAGGTGAAGCCCGGAACATAGAAATCCAGTTCGTCGGACTGAACCAGCGCCCCGAAGTAGGAGTCGGCGATGCATCCAAGAAATCCCGTAACGGCTATGATGAGAAATTCCGCGGAACCGTCGTGGCCTGCTAATCCTCCATAGACGGCGGCGAGCAGGAGACTTCCGAGGAGTGCGGCTAATGTGCCATTCAGGCTGACGCCGCCGTTTACCCCGGATGGCACGGGTTTAAAATTCGTAATCAGGCGTGTCCCCAGCCGGTCCGTCAGAGTGCCCACCTCGGTAGCCCAGGTATCTGCATTTCCCACGGCCAGCGCAGCGATACCGACCACGTACCAGGCCGGCTGCTTCGTAACAAAGTAAATGATCAGTGCAATAGAAAACCAGAATCCGTTTGCCCATACCTGCAATCCTGTTCTTCTGCCGCTCTCTATGTCTCCTTCGTTCCGTTTATTCCAATGATAATTCACTTTGGACAGCCAGGTGCCTGTCAGGAAGAACACGAAAAGGATGATTGCAGCCGTTGCTCCTCCAATACCAAAGGTAATGGTTCCGACCACCACAGCGGCGTGTGCCCCATCAAGGGTAAGCAGTTGAAAGCTGAAGGCAAGAAGTCCCACAGCGGCGGCCAGGATCAGCGCAACGAGCAGCTGAATCTGTTCATCCGGGTTTGCCGTGACTACAAACAGAATTGCGAGGATGAGGATAAAGAGGAAATTGAGTATCCGGTCCACAATATTACGAGCTGTGGGTTACCGTCTTGCTTTGGTCCTTCTCCCCGCTGCGGGGCCGCATGATCGCAAATACGATTTCAGCGAAACCGGCAAGAATCAGGAACGGCGAAATATAGAGTGAAATAAAGCCCTTAACCTTGCCCTCAAGAGCCATCACCAAAAATCCCACAAAAATTAATACCAGTCCGCCGACGAGTAATTTGTAGTTCAAAGGTCCGAACAACATCTTGTCGTTCGCGGCCTTTCCTTTTTTTTTCCTTCGGTTTGATCGTGTATTCGCCATGGATAAATCTACAGGTTTAGTCGTTTTTGACGAGAGGTACTCATCATTACCATACTGAGGACATCTTCGGGATTTCGTAAGTTATGCAAAAAGATAATAACCTGTTCTCAGCGTTCATGCAACGTCGGGGCTGCCAATGAAATTTTCTCTTTTTATCCCTCGTTTAGCCCGTTATATTGGTCAGGTATCATTTATTAGAAGAGCAAATGAATCTTACGCGTATTATTTTGGCCTCCGGTTCTCCGCGCCGCAGAAAGCTCCTGGAGCAGATTAACCTCCCTTTCACCGTGCAACCGGGCGATATTGAGGAAGTTATCCCTGCGGGACAGACTCCCCCGCAGGCAGCCATGCAACTGGCGGAACAGAAGGCAGGAACGGTGTGCGGCGATCATGCCAATGCCCTGGTCATCGGCGCCGATACGATAGTGGTTGCAGGAGCCCATATTCTCGGAAAGCCCTCTGACGAAGACGAAGCTTTTTCGATGCTCCGCCGGCTGAGCGGACGCACGCACCTGGTTTATACGGGAGTGGCTCTTTTACGAACGGATGAGAATCACAAAATAGCGGATCATGTACTCTTTCATGCTAAAACGCAGGTGACATTCGGGAATCTGGATGATCGGGAAATCCGGGATTACATCGAAACCGGGAGCCCTATGGATAAGGCCGGAGCCTATGGCATCCAGGACGACTGGGGGTCGGTCTTCGTGAAGGAAATCCAGGGAGATTATTATAATGTGGTCGGTTTTCCGTTGCATCTTTTCTACCGGACCATGAAAGATTTTGCCCCTGAACTCCTGCCAACACCGCTGAATACCCATGTCTGAGTGCATAAAATACCGACGCCACCGGTTTCCGGCGATGGTTATGGGGATGATCCTGGCATTCATCTTCGCGGGAAACGGCTATGCACAGAATAACAGCAACAGCCGCTTCGCCCTTGCAAACCGGCTTATGCAGCAGGAGCAATATCAACAGGCCTATCATATCCTGGCGAAGTTGTACAAGCAAAAGCCGGATTCCTATCCCATCTATGCCCGCACGGTGGAGTGCCTGATCCGGCTGAAAATGTATGATCAGGCAATCAAGATAACGAAGAAAAGACTGGATGAGAACAACCGGAATCTCATCACCGGAGTACGGCTCGGGGAGCTTTACCAGATGAAAGGCGACACGGCACAGGCCGACATCATCTGGCAAAAAACGCTGGACGCCAATAAAAATAGTCCACAGGCATATCGTTACCTGGCACAGACGGAACAAAAGTATCAGCATTACCAGAAAGCAGCGGAGATCTACGAACAGGCCCGCCGGCAGCTGAAGAATCCTCACCTGTTTTTGTTTGAATCGGCCGACAACCAGGCGATGGCGGCTCATTACGATAAAGCGGCCGGCCTGTTTGTGAAAATCCTGGAATCCGACCCAAAACAGGCAACAGCGGTTCAGCAGAGAATCATGCAGGAAGATGCTTCCGGGTTATACGATGCCATGATCATCGCCCTGCAGGACGCCGTTCATCACCATAAATTCGGCAACCGGCAGGTACAAATCCAAAGACTGCTCATCTGGCTATATACAGAACAACAACTCTACCATAAGGCCATCAACACAGCCACAAGGCTGGAAGAAGCACTGAATGGAAAGGGATATCCGGTTTTCGATCTCGGTAAGCGTCTGGCTTCACTAAATAAATTCAGGCTGGCCGATCAGGCCTTTTCCTGGTACGAGAAGCATCCGGGAAGTCCGCTTGCGGGTGAAGCGCTCGAACAACGGGCTCACCTCTATACACAATGGGCAGGTTATCTGGAAGGATACCACCTGGCACCCGGAAACCGGATTGATTCGTTATACAGGAAGTCCTGGCAGCTTTTAGTACAGCTTTCACAAAAATATCCGGCAAGGGCCGATCAGGCGGATCTCCTGGTTTTTGAGAGCGAGCTGGCTCTTGACCGCATCCATAATGACACGACTGCAAAAAAAAACCTGCCGCTCCTTCAACATGCGGCCCGTAATAATCATGATCGCGCCCGGCTGGAATACCTGCGCGGGCGTATCCAATTGTTCCAGGGCGACTTTCCTCATGCCCGCATCTCGTTCACGCGCAGCAATAAGCTGGCTGGAAACAGCACCCTTTCCGAAAAGACCCGTTATTATCTGTGTCTGACCGATTTTTATTCCGGCGATTACGACTTCGCAAAAATCCAGATGCATGCCCTGGAAGAAGATCATAGTTCCTATTACGCCAATGACGCCCTGAAACTCCGCATATACATTCAAAACGGCACTATTCGCGATTCGGTGACCACACCGCTTCGCCGGTTCTCAAAAGCTCTTTTTTTGATTGATACGGGCAAAGATGCCATCGCTGTCGATTCCCTGCTCCCGGTCGTGACAAGCTATCAGCGTTTTGAACTGAAAGACGACATGGTATTGCTCATCGCCAAAGCCTGGCGCGACGCCCATCCGGATTTGGCATACCTCCTGGTCGACCGGTACCTCCGGAACAATTCTGCCGGAAGGCTTGCCGAACGTCTGTATTGGGAGCGGGCACAACTGGCACAGATGCTGTACAGGGATCACAGAAGTTTTGATCCTGCAGATTTTCAGAAAATTTCAAAAGACCGGGGCTGGCCGCCTGCAATCAGGACTTATATCGCCGGGAATGCGACACCACGGATAAAAAAGGCAGCCACTAAAGCCGGAGTCATCAAAACGTACGAGGATTTATTGATGCATTATCCCCGGGCTTTTTACGCGGCGTACGCACGGGAGCAAATCCGGCAACTGCAGGCAGAAGGATCGGCATCATGAAAACCATCGGCCAATTCCTCATCACTGCATTATGGATCCTTGCCGGGATCGTTTCAGGGGCCAAAGCCCAAAAAGTGCTCATTCCGATGGATGGCACCCAGACCAACTGCCTGAAAGCCTACGGCATTATCTATAATCATTTGAAAGACGGCTATCAGGCGAAATGGCTCCTCAACTACCGGGGAGGCAGTTTCCTGGTGGACAAAGTGGATAAGGTCGAGCAGAAATGTCTGGTTCGCAACGTGGAATTTAAAGAATTGAGCGAAAGTGCGGCGGATAAGATCATCCGGCAAATTCAGCAGCCGGATGTCAACATGTCGGTGATGCCGCTGGTAAAAGCTCCCAAAATAGCCGTTTATACTCCGCCGCAGGCCAGGCCATGGGATGATGCCGTTACCCTGGCCCTAACGTACGCAGAAGTGCCGTATGACAAGGTCTGGGACGAGCAGGTTTTGAATGGCGACCTCTCAAAATACGACTGGCTTCACCTGCATCATGAGGATTTCACCGGGCAGTACGGGAAATTCTGGGCGGCTTACCGCAATCAGCCGTGGTATATCAAGGAAGTGCGCGATATGGAAGCGCTGGCTCACAAACTCGGCTTCAAAAAAGTTTCGGAGGAAAAGAAGGCCGTTGCCCGGACCATCAAAAAATATGTAGGCAACGGCGGATACCTTTTTGCCATGTGTTCGGGCACCGATACCTTCGACATCGCCCTGGCAGCCCAGGGGGTGGATATTGTCGCTACTCCCTTCGACGGCGATCCCCCTGATCCCGATGCCCAAAAGAAACTGGATTACAGCAAAACACTCGCCTTCACCAACTTCAAACTCTATTTCGATCCCTACAAATACGAGTTCTCCGACATCGATATTCCTGTGGACGTCCAGAAACTCCATCAATCTCTCGACTATTTCACGCTGTTTCAATTCTCGGCGAAATTTGATCCTGTTCCCACCATGCTCACCCAGGACCAGGTGAGCAGCATCAAGGGATTTATGGGACAAACCACCGCCTTTCAAAAGGATAAAATAAAGGACAACGTCGTGATTCTGGCTGAGATCCCCGGGAAAAATGCCGCCAAATACATTCATGGGAATTACGGGAAAGGAACATTTACCTTTTACGGAGGGCACGATCCTGAAGATTATCTTCACCGGGTAGATGATCCCCCGACCGACCTGAGTTTGCACCCCAATAGTCCGGGCTACCGCCTCATACTGAATAACATTTTGTTCCCGGCAGCCAAACCGAAGAAACTGAAAACCTAAGGCAGGAATAGATCCCGAATTCTGCACTCTAAATACAGAACTATATCTGAATCATAATATCAAAACGCCACGCACGAAATACTCAGTTTTGATATTCCTATTTTGGGATTCGGATTTGATCAGGATTTAGACATTGGCATTCAACAGTTACATATAATGCATAACGATATCAAACCCGGCCGGTCGTTCGACGGCCTTGTGAAGATCATGGATATTCTGCGCCGTGAGTGTCCGTGGGACCGGAAGCAGACTCACGAATCACTCAAGGACATGATGGTTGAGGAACTTTATGAGGCTATCGATGCAATCGACCGCGGCGATTTCGATGAACTCCGTAAGGAGCTTGGAGATATCCTCCTTCATGTAGTTTTCCATAGTAAAATGGCCTCCGAAGAGGGATTTTTTGACATTCAGGATGTTATCCACGGGATCCAGGAGAAATTAATCCGCCGGCATCCTCACGTTTTTGGCGAAGTCGTGGTGAACGACAGCGACGAGGTAAGCCGAAATTGGGAGCATATTAAACTGGAGGAAAAAGGCCGGGAATCGGTATTGAGCGGCGTGCCCCGAACGCTTCCTGCTCTGCTTCGGGCTCAACGCATGCAGGAAAAAGCCGCTGCAGTAGGCTTCGACTGGCCCAAACACGAAGATGTCTGGATGAAGCTGGAAGAAGAGCTGGAGGAGTTTCGTGAAACCATCGAACAAAATAATCGTCCCGAAAGCGAGAAGGAATTTGGGGATCTGCTGTTCTCACTTGTTAATGTCGGACGGTTTTGGGGATTGAACTCCGAGGATTGCCTGCGCCTGACCAACAATAAATTTGACGATCGGTTCCGGTATATTGAACAGAAGGTTCGGGAATCAGGCAAAACGCTCGACGATGTGAACCTGGCAGAAATGGATCACTATTGGGATGAGGCTAAAAAGAAATGAGATTAATGGTCGGTTGTTAATCGTCAATGGATAAAGATGATTTTTGTATAACCCTTTGTCAACCTTATTCAGGCATCAACATTGACAAACCTTCAACATGCAACTTGCAGCCTTCAGCCAGGCCACGAGCTATCAACAACAAAATCACCAGAAAATGACCCGCCATATCCCTTTTTCCGCGATCATACTTATCCTGATCACTCCTTTTTTTGCACATGCCCAGGAATCCTTCCCAAATGAGGTCGTCAGAATAACAAGGCCCGATGCCGTCCAGCCCTGCGAGGTATCCGTTGCTATCAATCCCAAAAATCCGGATCAGGTGGCGGTGGTTTCCATGCAGCGGGGGTTTCCGGACGGGGAACGGGGTACCACCGATTACATATACACATCCTTCGATGGCGGTCAGACCTGGACGACCCGCCAGGCGCCCAATCCCGAGCGGAGGACACAGGGAGACGACGCCCTCACTTACGGCAGCGGCGGAGGCGGCATCCTGTATCATAGCTATATTTCTTTTGAACAACTGCGCGTCCCCCATCCATTACATGCAAAAAACGGGATTTTCATCAGCTCCTCCACCAATAACGGATTAGACTGGTCTGTGCCGGTTCCCGTCATCGATCATATCAATACGGTTGCTCCTTTTGAGGACAAACCCTACCTGGTCACGGATAATAATCCGGCATCTCCGTGGTTCCATAACCTGTATATCACGTGGACCCATTTTGATGTCTACGGGAGCCAAAACCCTGCCGATTCCACCCAGATTTATTTCTCGCGCTCCACCGATGGCGGCCACACCTTTCTGATGCCGCAACGTATCTCCGACACCGGAGGGGATGCTGCCGACAGCAGCAATTCGGTTGAGGGTGCCGTTCCCTGCGTGGGAGTCAATGGCGAAGTGTATGTCGTCTGGGCAGGTCCAGAGGGGCTCGTGTTCGACAAATCCATTGATGGAGGCATGCATTTCGGGAAGGACAAGGTGATCGGACGGGTTGTAAAAGGATGGGATTTCCCAATCCGTGGGATCGACCGGGCAAACGGGATGCCGGTGACGGCCGTGGATCACGGTCATAGTCGTTACCGTGGATCGATCTATGTCAACTGGGCCGATCGCAGGAACGGGGATCCCGACATCTTCCTGAAATATTCCCGGGATGGGGGAAAAACCTGGTCGGATGCCATCCGGGTGAATGATGATAAAACGGGAAACGGCAAAGACCAGTTTTTCACCTGGATGGCGGTGGATCCGGTCGACGGCTCGGTTAACATCGTCTTTTACGACCGGCGGAATTATGATGGCACCACTACCGGTCTCACCCTGGCACGCAGCATCGACGGAGGACGCACCTTCCGGAATTTTAAGATTGATGTGAAACCGTTTGAGACCAATGAGCATGCTTTTTTCGGAGATTACAGCGGAATTGCTGCTTACGGCGGACAGGTAATTCCGGTTTTTATGCATTTCACCGGACCGGTTCGGCTGGCTGTTTCAGCGGCACTTTTTCACTTCAAACCGGGTACTATGAAACCGGCACTTTGAAATGGTCTCCCTTGAGAAAACACAAGAGAACGTTCTCCCTGGCTTAATCAGACAGGCACGGGATACTCTCATTGGCCGGAAATTTGGTTTCAACGGAATCACCGGCTATGCTTCCTTCCGAAAACAGGTTCCCGTTCAATCCTACGCTGACCTGCTGCCTTATATCGAGCAAATGAAGCAGGGGGAACGTAACATTTTATGGCCGGGCGTAATCAGTGACTTTGCCGTGTCCTCCGGAACTACCGGGAAAGGCAAACATCTTCCGCTGAGTAAAGAACGACTGAGATCCGATCGCCGATTTATGCGGAAGCTGATTCTGCGCTTCCTCCGGCAATGTCCCAATCCACAAATCTGGATGGGCAAACAGGCAAGTCTGCCGGGTTCGGTTGAAGATGTTTCGTACTACGGACGGCATCTTGCAATGGGCGAAATAAGCGGGTTTACAGCAAGAGATGCGCCAGGATGGCTGCTCCCCTTTCAGGCCGTGTCGCCGCGGCAGCTCAGCCGCGTGTCCTGGAAGGCGAAATTCGACATATGCGTGCAAGAAGCAATTCGACAGGATATACGGGTTCTCACTGCTGTTCCTTCCTGGATCCTCCCCCTTTTCCAAAAAGCCCTGGAAGTATCGGGCAACACGTCGATTGACCGGCTCTGGCCTCATCTACAGCTCATCGTGGGGGGTGGGGTTGCGCTAAAAAATTACCGGAATTCCATTAAAGAATACTGCCTTCCGCTGAAGCTGCATTTCATGGAATCGTACGGCGCTTCAGAGGGTTATTTTGCATTCACCCGGCGCCTGAACCGACTGGAGATGGAACTGATTACCGACAACGGCATCTTTTATGAATGGGTGCCGTTTGAGCCGGGATTAACCGAATCCCAATTGGGGGAGCGGGCACTCCCGACCTGGAGAGTGGAAAAAGGCCGCAGTTACATCATGCTCGTCACCACGAATGGGGGGTTGTGGCGCTATCCGGTTAATGACGTCGTCCGGTTCACGCGGACCGATCCGCCGTGCATCGAAGTACAGGGGCGTGTCAGTGAGATGCTGGATGATTACGGAGAGGCCGTTCATTATTCAGAGTTAGAAACTGCCCTGAGAAAAGCGCAAAAACAGGCCGGCGGCCGCTATCGGCGATTATTTGTCTCGGTTCATCCACCTGTTTCATCCGATCTCCCTCATCATATCTGGCTTATTTTATGGGATAAGCCACCAGATTGCTCCGAGACGTCATTGGCACAAATGATGGATAAATCCCTGATTGCATGTAACCGCCATTACGCCATCCGCCGGGAAAGCGGAGCGATGGGGCATCCGGAATGCGTGTTTCTGCGTGATGGTCAGGAAGTAAGGCTGAATGATAACCCGGAAGGATGCAAAGCTCAGTCAAAGCCGGTTCATATCCTGCCTTTTGAAAAGTTGCCGGAGGATTTCAAAGAGACCGGTCGAATACCGGATCTATATTAACCACAATGGTCACAAAGGTACCACAACGTCCACAGAGACAAATACACGGTGAGCATTATGGTTTTCTCCCTACCGGTTACAGAAAAATGTCTTCCTGAGTCATATTTGACTTGTCATGTTCTGCTATTTTCGTTCATGCGGTACGTTTCGAAAAGAATATCAAACGGGACGAAGGATCTCGTGCATCATGGCACCTGATGTCTTGCAGGCCGTAGGCTAAAAAACCGTTCTTCCACCACCGCTGCCTTTTGATGACGAGATTCTTCGTCCCCAATAACATCCTTTGCTATGAAAACATGGGGATCATCACCTTTTCCATGTCTACCATCAGAGACGGGGACTCAGAATGACAAATATGAAATACAAAGTGCCCTCCCCTCGCGAGTTTCGTCAAGGGGAGTAGAGGCGGCGTTTACGAGCCGCCATAACCCGGGTTTTGTGTCAAATGTTTGTTTGCATCAATTTCACGTTGAGGAATCGGGAATATCAGGTTGTTGCTGCCGGCAGGGTCTCCGTTAACGGGCTTATCCAGACGGTTCAGGTCGAAATAGCGCTGCCCCTCAAAAGCCAGCTCAACCCGGCGTTCAAGCAGTATCTTGTCGATCAAATCCTGGGCCGTTGCAAAATCGCCTGCCTCATAATCAATAAAGGGAGAAGAGTCAATCCGCTTGCCATCCAGATTTTTGACAATAATCGCCCGTTCGCGAACCTGGTTTAACAGGTCAATCGATTCCTGGTCGATCCCGTTTACCCGAGCCAGGGCTTCCGCGCGATCAAGCAACACTTCGGCATACCGGAGGATAGGTGCGTTATCGCTATTATTAACATAATCCTCATATTTCAGGGAAAAGGTTTGTCCGCTCGCAACCGTGAGCAGCTCAGTTTTGCGGGTATCGACATAACTGTCTCCCGCAGCCTGAATCGTATTCTTTTGATCGGCTGTCACAACGTCGTCGAGTGCCGTCATGAAGCCTTGGCTGACATGGACGTCTCCCCTGCTATTGGCATTGAACTCGGCGGAAAGTGCTTCATTGACGCCCGGATTATCCAACGTGGTATTGGAGATCTCGAATATCGACTCCGGCGAAAACTCGCTGGTGAAAAAGGTCTTCACATCGCTATTCAGCGAATAATTATTAGAGGTCATGATTTCATTACTGAGATCGATTGCTGTCTGATAATCATGCTGTTGCATGGCGACCTTAAGCAATATTCCCAAAGCAGCGTATTTATTGGCCCTTCCATCCGAAACAAAATCCGGAAGAAGCGAGGCGGCTTTTTGGAGATCCGATTTGATCTGATCATATACCTGGCTCACTGAGGCTCTTGAAGGATAGGTGAAATCGCTTGCCTTCGTGACCGGCTTAAGAACGATAGGCACTCCCGGTTGATTGTTTTCGGCGTCCGGACCGCCCTGCCAGGGTTTTCCATAGAAATTTACCAGGTAAAAGAGGGTGATCCCCCGGATGAACAGGCACTGTCCTTCAATAGCATCTCTGGCAGCGGCTATCCCGGCATCCTTCACATTCGGGAGGGCATGAAGGATGATATTCACATCATTAATTGCCTGGTAACTGTCTGTCCAGACAGGTTCGATACTGTTATTATTTGCATTCATTGCATGCTGGGCCACCTGTTGATAGGTGGGAAAGGATCCTGTAAAAACGGTATTGTCCGCGATAATTTCACCCAAAAAGACCCACTGGGCTCCTCCAATATCGCCATCCTGCAGATCGCTATAGGCTCCGGTTAGCGCATTTTGGAGATCGGCAGTGGTATTATAGGCGTCGCTAAGCGGCTCAGATTGTTGTGGCTGTTGGTTTCCCAATAAATCACAGCCGGCCAGTATCAAACTTATCAGCACTATTACTATTCGTGTTCTCATAACTAAACTCCTCATTTAAATTCCTAAAATCCCAGTTTTACGCCGAGAGTTACCGTTCGTTGCTGCGGTGGCTGGAAAAATACATTTCCCTGTATGGCATCGGTTATATTGGCCGTCACCTCAGGGTCAAGTCCTTTGAATTTGGTGAAGGTCAGCAGGTTATAGCCTTGTGCATACACACGAACATCATATCCCTGCGTCAGTGATTTCGGGAGCGTGTAACTGAGAACAACTGTTTTCAGCCGCAAATAGGAACCATCCAGAAGGTATCGGGTGCTTGGGTCGCTCCCGTTGGCGGTCAGAGCACGAGGCTCAGGCACAGAGGCGTTCTTGTTTTGAGGAGTCCAGTAATCGAGTTGCGTTTTATCCTGGTTAAACAGCGATCCCATATTCGTTTCCAGGAAGGTACCGTCCTGCCAATAGATTTTGTTACCATAGTTATACTGGAAGTTGACATCCAGTTGAAGGCCTTTAAAAAAGACGGATGTTCCGAAGCCTCCATACCACTTGCCAAAAGGACTGCCCGCGATGATCCGCTGAGCAAGGTTATAGTTGGCGGTTACATACCGGTCGCCGAATTTATCTTTAACCTGGAATACCGATCCGCTGCCAAGCTGGGCCTGCGTCGGTTTGGCATTCAGGTAATAAAGAGCGTCCCCATTTGCGGAATTAACTCCGGCATACTCCCGGAGATAGAAAACGCCGATAGGCTGTCCCTCGCGAATGAGATTTTCACCCTGGGAAATATCGACATGGCCCGGGAGGCTCAGTACTTCGTTATGAAGAGTAGAGAAATTGGCATTCAGCGACCAGCGCAGATCGGCGCCTGTGATGATATCGCCTTCCATTCCCACCTCAATCCCGTAGTTTTCAAGCTTCCCTATATTTCTGACATAAGTCGTATACCCATTCGTAGCCGGTATCGGCACATTTAACAGCAGATCACTGGTTTGTTTGTCATAAAAATCAAAAGTTCCGCGCAGACGGCTGCCTATCACGTGAAAATCGGCTCCCACATCGAGTTGTGCCGTTTTCTCCCATTTCAGATCCGGATTCGGCAACTGTGTCGGATGAAGACCGGGGGTATCATTATAATCCGCACCTGTTCCAACCAACCCAAGAGAAGGATAGTTGAAGGGCGTTCCGTCGGTTTGAAGCAGAGCGGCATTCCCTGTTATCCCATAACTGGCACGAACTTTCAGGAAGTTCAGCCAGGTTATATCCCGCATAAAATTTTCATCAGAGATAATCCATCCTGCCGAAACGGCCGGGAAAATTCCATACTGATTATTTTTACCGAATCGTGATGATCCGTTCAAACTCCCCGTCAGTGAGAGCAGATACCGGTCTTTGAACGCGTAATTAATGCGCAGGATATTATTTTGAAACGCGTATGAGTTGATGTACCCGGTGCCAAAAGTAAGCTGTGACGCCGACTGAAGCGTTTTAAAACGATCGGATGCGAAATTGTTGGCATCGACCTCAAAATATTCTTCTTTAACCCGCTGAAAGGTAACGGCCGCTTTTACCTCAAGGCTATGATCCCCCCATTGATTGGTGTAGTCGGCAACGTTATTCCATGAATAATTAAGGAACTGATCGTTCGAAGCGAATCCGGCGCCATTAGGATAACCATCGGTGGTTTTCTCTCCCTGCTTTTCCCGCTCCTTCAATTGCAACTGCTGCACACTTAATTGCGTCTCAATAGACAAATGCTGCGGGATTAACTGATAGGTTACCACTCCGTGCGTGTTAATCTGCGTGGCCACCGAGTGAAAGGATACATCCAGCCGATTCGATAACGGGGTGCCTGGAAATGCCGACCAACTGTTAAAAGGGATCGGAATCACGCCGTCATTCAGGGCGCCTGTCGAATCATATGCACTGATGACGGGCGGCTCAAGAGCGGCCTGGGTATAAGGCGCCGCCACCGCGTTACTGATGGCAATACGCCGGTCGTCCGTATAACTTGGACTGATCGAAAGATGTACATGTAAGCGGTCGTTTACCTGCTGATCCAGATTCAGAAGAGCATTGTAGGAACGGATTTCATTTCTATGGATATAGCCCTGTTCATCTTTATAATGACCTGACAAATAATACTGTGTATTTTTATCTCCTCCTGATACGCCGGCCTGGTAATGCATCAGATAGCCGGTTTGAGTAACCAGCTTGGTCCAGTCGGTATTGGGCACCTTTGCCGGATCCAGGTACTCGCCGATATATAGTTTTTCGATGGAGGCAATATCCTGGGGATCCTGCGAACCAATCAACGCACCAAAGGCATAGTTCATCATCTTGGCAAACTGAAGACCGTTCAGCAGATCATACTTTTTGGTTGGCTGTGTGAAGCCCCCCGTGACACCGACACTTACCCTGGTTTGTCCGGTATGTCCTTTTTTAGTGGTAATAAGGATAACGCCATTAGCGCCGCGCGACCCGTAGAGCGCCGAGGCGGAGGCATCTTTCAACACCTGGATAGAGGCAATATCATCAGGATTCAGGTTAAGCAATGAACTGATTCCCCCGGGACTGTCTGCTCCCAGCGCTGCCCCCAGAGGCTGATTGATTATCGGCATCCCGTCAACCACATACAAAGGCTGGCTGCTGGCGGTGATGGAGGAAGCTCCCCGGATGTGAACATTCACGGGTGTTCCCAATACTCCTGAAGTACCTGTCATTTGAACACCAGCAACCCTTCCCTGCAGGGCATTTGAAATATTCGGCAACGTTATATCTTCGATTTCTGAAGACGAAACCGAAGCAACAGAACTGGTCAGGTCTCTCTTAACCTGGGTCCCATAGCCTGTAACAACCACGCTTTCCAGGTTTTCGGTGGTTTGGGAGAGCTGAACATTAATAGTCTGCTGATCATCAACAGGCACTTCCTGGGAGGTATAACCTATGTAGGAGAAAACGATTACACCATTATTCCCCGGAATGTCCAGCGAATAATGGCCATCCGGCCCCGTGGCTGTTCCGATATTGGTTCCTTTCAGCAATACGGTAACGCCCGGGAGTGGAGTCCCGCTTGCAGCATCCCTGACATTCCCCTGAATGGCCCTTTGCGCCAAAACAGGTAAAGCCAACATTGGAAATAAAACGAAAAAAGATAGTAGAGACTTCCTCATAGAGAACCTCATCTTTTTGTTAATAACACGATTGATCACACCGGCCGGCCATCTGGCTCGCAAACCGGAAAATCCATT
>CAZNHE010000080.1:0-14298 GCA_964572735.1 uncultured Chitinophagales bacterium
GCGCCCCTTCATAATAAATGCTGTTCTTGTTCTCTGAATAACTCTGGGACAATCCCTCGCTTTTAACCTTCAAATGACTTGTACCCAATCCCAGACCGACGTAGGGTTCCAATAAACCGAGTTTTAATTTGAGGAGTGCCATCAATCCAAGATTATAATGGCTTAGTTTCTGGTCGTATGTAATATCATTGATACCCGAAATATTGTTCTTCTCGCTGAAATTACTGAACTGAGCCCTCACTCCGATGGCTAACATAGGCACCTTTAACGGCATGTCGTTCTCAATGCGGACTCCAAACCCGTTGGTAGGTTTATGCGAGCGGATCTCATACGAAGCGCCGATGCTAAACTGGGCAGCGGCCTGCTGATAGCTGAAACAGGCAAGAAAAACGCCAAGCAATGCTATGGTTAATAGTTTACTCGTTGGATTTTTCATATAACCTCTCTTTTTAAAGGGAAAATTTCATTGGATTATAGATTGTTATTTATTCAGTGCTAACAAGTTACATAAAAATCACCGTTCCTTTTAAAGCTAAAAGTAGATAAGGCAGCGGATAAAGTGATAAAAGGGTGATATTGTACCTTAAAAGTGAAATGTGTATCCTTTGGCCTTACCTGTTGCCGCCGTGGTGGAATTGGTAGACACGTTGGACTTAAAATCCAATGGAGCTTAAAACTCCGTGCCGGTTCGAGTCCGGCCGGCGGTACATGTTATTCATTGCGATACAATATGTTAGCTTCATAAGCCTTTAGGATCGGAGGCCATCGGAAGGCTACTTTTTACAGTGGCCTGACAGTGTCCCAGCCAGAATCCCTATATGAGGCTTACTTTTTCGGCGATTCCCAGGTACACCAGGAGTTCGGAGTGGGAATACACCGGATCTTTTCGAACAGACGGAGGCCGACTGCTTGCATCATCGGTCCATGGCGGTAATAGGATCGAGAATCACAAAATCAATATTACCGTCCCTGGTCTGTCCCTGAGTTCCTCTAAACCATCTTATTCGCCGAAAAGCTTGCCGGGATTCGTTCACTAACAATCCCGGATAAGGTTCTTCCTGGAGGCCGGCAGTCAGTCCTGAACACTATTTTGTAATCTTCTTACAAATCTCCGCTTTACGCAAAACGGCGGACAATAAGGGTGGCGTTTTGCCCGCCGAAACCAAATGAGTTAGACATGGCGGTATCCACCGATGCACGACGCGCTTTGTTAGGCACATAATCCAGATCACACTCCGGATCAGGATTTTCAAGGTTAATCGTATGAGGAAGCACCCCCTCATTAATCGTACGGATACAGGCGATTATCTCGGTTATTCCTCCTGCCCCCAAAAGATGACCTGTGGCTCCTTTTGTAGAACTCATGGGAATTTGTGCACTGCGGTCGCCAAAGACGGTCTTGACCGCTCTTGTTTCAATGGGGTCTCCGACAGGGGTTGAGGTGCCATGGGCATTTATATAATCGATATCGCCAGGGTCGATGCCGGCGTTCGCCAGGGCTTTTTGCATGCACAGGATCTCTCCCCGCCCGTCAGGTTCGGGGGCGGTTATGTGATAGCCGCTGCCGAGGTTGGCATATCCGATCAGTTCGGCCTGTATTTCCGCATCACGCTTTCGGGCATGAGTCAGTGTTTCGAGTACTACCGCACCCGCTCCTTCCCCGATGACAAACCCGTCACGATGCAGGTCAAAAGGCCGGCTGGCCCCTGCCGGATCCCCCTCATAAGTGGATAATGCCCGGGCGGAACTGAGTCCGTCAATCACGATCGGACAGAGGATCGACTCTGCACCCACAGCGATCATCATATCTGCTTCGTTTGTCTTCAGTTTGTCGGCTGCCAATCCGATGGCATCGGCTCCGGCGGAACAGGCTGTGCAGATAGTCAGGCTGGGACCTTTCAAACCATGAGCAATTGCGATGTAAGAAGCCGTGAGATTGCTAAGGATACTCGACATAAAATACGGGCTTACCCGGTGTGATCCTGTTTTTGTCAACCGTTCCTGCAGATTGGCCAGCGTAGCAATGCCTCCTACCGAACTTCCCACGATAATGCCGGTCCGCTCGGGGTTATCGATCCGTAAATTCTGTAACGCCTCACGGGCGGCGGCAAGAGCATATTGAGAGAAAGGATCCAGTTTGGCATGTCTCCTTTCCATAAAATCCCCGGGATGAAAATCGGCGACTTCGGCAGCAATCCTGACGGCCAGGCCGTCGGTGTCGAATCTGGAAATGTACCTGACCCCGCTCTTGCCCGCAATCAGCTCCGACCAATATTCATCCACACCAATACCTACCGGCGTTATGGCACCCATCCCGGTAACTACGATTCGTTCCTTCACAAATCACCTCTTCCTGCCTGAAAGAATGCCGCACGAATCTTCCGCTTCCGGGATTTCATTTCCTCCAAAGCTACAGCGAAGACGTCCGGCCTTATGCTCTAAAACACCTTTCGCCATGATTTCATCGAACATGGCATATGCAAATCGATCCATAGTTTGTTCCAATTTGTGAAGAGGTCCGGTAAGTCAGATGACGCCTGCCGCTGTTCATCGCATCCGCATATACATTATTCTTTTCTATAGATTGAAAGTTTACGATGACCTGAGGCAATGCAAGGAAATCCCCATCATTAAACACAAGTTTTGCTCTCACAAAAGCATAAACCAGCCAAAGTTTTTTATCATTCCAGCGGTGGATTTCATTAAGATACCCTCACCGCCGGAATCTGCAGATCCCATCTTCCCTCTCTCACCGGTTATTTCAGATCATTTTATCTTAAAAATCCCGGTCAGGAAGATTAAACAATCATGAAAGTCGTCATTCATCCATATCTTTTGTATTTTTAACGGATAAATACTCTTTTCCCGGATTTACATTTTCCACGATAATTTTGATTTCATCAAATGACTTCCAAAAAGGCAGATGATCTGACTTCCCTTCTTTATGACCAGCTTCGTTCGCGTATTTTGATACTTGACGGAGCAATGGGTACAATGATCCAGGCATATAACCTTCCTGAAGAGGATTTCCGCGGAACCCGGTTTGCGGGACATCCTTCTGAACTGAAAGGCAACAACGACCTGCTTTGTCTTACTCAGCCGCAGGTCGTTGAGGAGATCCATGCCGGTTATCTGGCGGCAGGCGCCGATATCGTGGAAACCAATACTTTTAACGCGAATCCGGTTTCCCAGGCGGATTATCAGACCCAGGATCTTACTTATGAGATTAACCTGGCGGCCGCCCGGCTGGCAAAGAAACAGGCTGATCTTTTTTCGCGGAAAACGCCCGAAAAGCCGCGTTTTGTTGCGGGCGCTCTGGGGCCTACCAACCGGACGCTTTCGCTTTCTCCGGATGTAAACGACCCGGGTTACCGGGCTATCACGTTTGAAGGGCTTGTAGAAGCCTATTCTGAGCAGATCCACGGGCTCATCGACGGAGGAGTGGATATTCTGCTGGTCGAGACGGTGTTCGACACGCTTAATTGCAAAGCCGCCATTTATGCAATCCACCAGATTTCGGAAGAAACGGGAACGAAGATTCCGGTTATGATCTCGGGAACCATCGTCGATCAGAGTGGACGAACCCTCTCAGGACAAACCACGGAGGCTTTCTGGATTTCCGTATCTCACGCCCGACATCTGCTCAGCGTCGGACTCAACTGTGCATTGGGATCCGAACAAATGCGTCCTTATTGTGAAACTCTCTCCCGGATTGCCACGGTCCGGACCAGTCTGCACCCGAACGCGGGACTTCCCAACGAGCTGGGCGGATATGATGAGACTCCTGAATTTATGGCAAACCAGGTGAATGATTACTGCCGGGAAGGATTCCTGAACATCGTGGGCGGATGTTGCGGAACCACGCCGGATCATATTCGTGCCATCGCCGAAACAGCAGCAAAATATCCTCCGCGTACCATTCCCGAAAGAAAGCCTTATCTGAGTCTGAGCGGACTCGAGCCGCTGGTCATTCGCCCTGACGCCAATTTTGTGAATATCGGAGAACGAACCAATGTGGCAGGTTCCAAAAAGTTTGCCCGTCTGATCCTCAACGGAGATTTTGAGGAGGCTCTTTCAGTGGCACGTCAGCAGGTGGAAAACGGCGCACAGGTCATCGATGTAAATATGGATGAAGGCATGCTCGACTCGGAGAAAGCCATGACCACTTTCCTGAATCTGATAGCCACCGAGCCCGATATTTCGCGCGTCCCTGTAATGATCGATTCTTCAAAATGGCCGGTCATCGAGGCAGGATTGCGCTGCCTGCAGGGAAAATGTATCGTCAATTCCATCTCTCTCAAAGAAGGTGAACAGGCGTTTCTGGAACAGGCCCGTAAAGTCCGCGGTTATGGGGCAGCCGTGGTGGTAATGGCCTTTGATGAAAAAGGTCAGGCCGATTCGTTTGAACGGCGCACAGAGGTCTGCGAACGGGCCTATCGCCTGCTGGTGAGCGAGGTCGGGTTTCCACCCGAAGATATCATTCTGGATCCCAACATTCTGACCATCGCCACCGGTATCGACGAACACAATAATTACGCGATCCATTACCTGGAAGCAACCCGCTGGATCAAAAAGAACCTGCCTCTTGCCAAGGTCAGCGGGGGAGTGAGCAATATCTCGTTCTCCTTCCGCGGAAATAAGACTGTCAGAGAGGCCATGCATTCCTCGTTCCTGTATCATGCCATACAGGCCGGGATGGACATGGGAATTGTAAATGCGGGTCAGCTTGAGATCTATGAAGAAATCCCCAGGGATCTGCTCGAACTCGTGGAAGATGTCATTTTCAATCGCCGTGCCGATGCAACCGAACGCCTGGTCGGGTATGCCGATCAAATCAAGGAGGGCGGCACAGAAAAGAAGAAAGATGATGCATGGCGGAGGGAAACGGTAGAAAAAAGAATTTCCCACGCCCTGGTGAAGGGAATTGTGGATTATATCATTGAAGACACCGAAGAGGCGCGGCAGAAATACCCGAGTCCGCTTGATGTCATCGAAAAACCGCTGATGGACGGCATGAACATCGTCGGTGACCTTTTCGGCGCCGGGAAAATGTTTCTTCCACAGGTCGTTAAAAGCGCCCGGGTCATGAAAAAGGCGGTAGCTCATCTCATCCCTTACATTGAAGAGGAGAAGAAACTGCTGAAAGACACCAGACCGGCTGCCAGGGTACTGCTGGCCACCGTCAAAGGGGATGTTCACGATATCGGGAAGAACATCGTGGGGGTCGTTCTGGCGTGCAATAATTATGAAGTAATCGACCTGGGGGTGATGGTCCCCAGCGACAAAATCCTTTCGGAAGCCCACAGACTCGACGTGGACATTATCGGGGTGAGCGGACTCATTACCCCCTCCCTGGATGAAATGGCTCATGTGGCCCGGGAAATGCAGCGGGAGAAATTCACGTTGCCGCTTTTGATCGGCGGGGCAACGACTTCCCGGGTACACACTGCAGTGAAGATCGCACCCAATTACTCCGGTCCTACCATCCACGTGCTTGACGCGTCGCGCAGCGTCACCGTTGTGAGTAACCTGGTGGGAAAGGGTGATCGGGAGGCCTTTCTCAAAGAGATTGCCGAAGAATATGAGGCTGTGCGTAAGAAACGGGAACAGCGCGTCTCCCGCAAGGAATATGTTACCCTTGAACAGGCAAGGGCCAACAAGACAGCTATCGATTGGGATCAATCCCCGGTTGTCGAACCTGCCAAACCGGGGATTACAGTATTCCGAGATATCGATCTGGCGGAAATCCGCAGGTATATCGACTGGAGTCCTTTCTTTATCGCCTGGCAGCTTACCGGCAAATATCCACAGATTTTTGAAGACGATACGGTCGGAACCGAGGCTAAAAAACTCTTTGACGATGCCAATACCCTGCTCGACCAGATCATCGAAAACCGGTCACTCCGGGCGCATGCGGTAGTCGGCTTGTTCCCGGCCAATGCCGTCGAAGACAGCATTGAAGTGTACGAAGATGAAAACAGGGATAAGATCATCGCCCGTTTTCATATGTTGCGTCAGCAGGCAAAAAAACGCCCGGGGCAGCCCAATAAAAGTCTGGCGGATTTCATAGCTCCCAAGTCCACTGGTAAGAAAGATTACATCGGCGGCTTTGCCGTTACCGCCGGCCGCGGCATCGAACCGTTAATCGAGAAGTTCGAAAAAGACAATGACGATTATAACAAGATTCTTGTGAAAGCACTGGCCGACCGCCTTGCCGAAGCACTGGCTGAAATGATGCACGAGCGGGTCCGCTGCGAACTCTGGGGATTCGCACGGGATGAAAATCTGGATAATGAAGCACTGATTCGCGAGCAGTACCAGGGGATTCGCCCGGCACCGGGTTATCCTGCAAACCCCGATCATACCGAAAAACGCACCCTGTTCAACCTGCTCAATGCCGAAAAAAATGCGGATATCATACTCACCGAAAGTTTTGCCATGTATCCTGCATCTTCGGTAAGCGGACTGTATTTTGCACACCCGAAAGCAGATTATTTCGCGGTCGGCAAGATTGATAAAGACCAGGTGCTCGACTATCACGTGCGCAAGAATATGAGCGTGGAAGACATCGAGCGATGGCTCTCGTCCAATCTGAATTATGAAGATACCGCTGCTCAGCCGGATGAGGATCCGATTGGCAACGAAGTTTCTTCGAACAGATAAGGATGTGGCCATTATAAAGCCGCGGACGTGCCGGACGATTCCCATGAGCCTTTTGCCCCGGAACGGCCTGCCGGAACCCGGCAATCCTGAGGTATCAGCAATCTATTCCTTAAAAAGGATTTTTTTTGCTATCATTCGAATGAATAATGAATTGAGTGAATCAGGTTAAATCTTATGAAAACCTATGCCTCCTTTCGCTGGATTCTATTAGGTACCGGCTTATTGGCCATCGTGGGGTTAACCGGAATGAATGCCTACTCCCTGCTTAAGCTGCATCAGACCGCTATCCATGCAAGCGAAGAAAATAAGCGCCATCAACTCAGGGAATTGGCCAGCACGGTTCGTAACCGCTTTTTTGAAGTCCCCAAGAAAATATGGAAAATGAACAGTCCCACACTGGACGAATGTTTTGCTTCCCACCGATCCGTGCCGGGCAGGTTCAATCATCTCCTCGCAAAGGTTTCAGAAGACTCCCTCTACTCAGGCATTTATTTCGAGTTCAATTACAAAAATCCTGTGCATCCCTCCTCACAATTTACCTTTAACAAGGAAACAGGCAAACTGGAGCCGGTCGATGGATTTCCCCAGGTTGTAAATGACGGTATCGGTCTCGCCAAAACCCGGATGAAAGTTTTTGTAAATGATTACCAGTATCCGACCAGAACCCTGTTTGATGCCAGCCGGAGCATGACTGTCACGATCTTCAATACCAATGATCATACCATCATCGGGTATCTCTGTCTGCCGATCAACAATGATTATCTCCTTCATCATTTTCTGCAGCCATTGCTGGAAGAAACGTTTAACCCGAAAAAACAACCGGGGATTACGGTTTGGGTACATAACTGGGTGAAAAATGAGGCCCTGGTCAGCAGCAACCCGAAGACTATTTACAACCGGAAAAATGTACAGATGATCGTGGCATTTCCAGGGATGTTCGATAATTGGGATCTACAGGCTTCTTATTCAAATGAACCGATTATCGAGGCCTCCGGGTCGGAGCTCCATAAAAACCTGGTCGTGCTGTGCGCGGGCGCGCTTCTTTTGCTGGGCAGCATGATTTTTATCTTTATCACCGCTCAAAAAGAGCGGGATCTGGCCCACCGCCAGGCCGGATTTCTCGCTAACGTGACCCATGAACTAAAAACACCTATCTCCGTAATGCTCGCGGCCGGTGAAAACCTGTCGGACGGGCGGGTACGTGATCCGGGTCGTATCCGGACTTACGGAAAGCATATTTATAATGAAGCAAATCGTTTACGGTGCATGATCGACAAATTATTGGACGTGGCCCGTGCCGATGCGGGCCAACTCCCTGTCAGGCCGTCCATCGTGCAACTGGGCGACCTGTTGCATCGTTACCTGGACCAGCATCTTCCCTATCTCACTTCTGACGGGTTTACCGTTAATATTGATATTGAGCCGCAAATCCCCCCGGTAAAAGTGGATGTGTCGAGTTTTGAGACGATCATCGGAAATCTCATTGAAAATGCCGTCAAATACAGTGAAAATGAGAGATACCTGGCACTGCGGCTTTATCATCAGAAAAATGAAATCCGGCTGGACGTGGCTGATCATGGGATCGGCATCCCGCCTAATGCACAGAAACATATATTCGACAAATTCTTTCGGGTGGAAAGTTCACTTACCGCACATACCAGGGGCCACGGGCTGGGACTATCCATCGTACAATATCTTGTTGAACGCAACGGAGGTTACATTACGCTCCACAGCCAGTTGGAGCAGGGATCCATTTTTACGTTGCATTTTCCTATTATAGACCAACCCGCCGATGTTGCCCGAACAACCGGTGATAACGCTCCATTTGAAACAGAAGCCCCAAAACCGTATGCCCTTTAATAACAAACATATCCTGATTGTAGAGGATGAACCCAGCCTCATCTTCACGCTGCAAGACACCCTTGAAAATGAGGGATATACCGTGGCTGTCACCGATAACGGCCCCGAAGCAATGACATTAGTCCGAGAAACTCCGCCGGACCTGATGATCCTGGATATCATGATGCCGGGCATGAGCGGCTATGAGGTATGTAAGAGCATACGGGAGGAAAAATACACTTTCCCCGTTATCATGCTCACCGCCCGCGATCAGGAGATTGATAAAGTCACAGGACTGAACATCGGGGCCGATGACTATATTACCAAGCCGTTCGGAGTGAAGGAACTGCTGGCCAGAATACAAGCACGGCTCCGGCGCGCCAATTCCTACTCCAAATCGGGACCGACGGATATCGTTACACTGGGTCCGGTTCGCATCGCCCTGAATGAGGCCAGAGCCATCCGTCCCGACGGCAATAAAAAGCTGAGCACCCGGGAAGTCGAGCTGATCCGCTATCTGGTAGCCAATGCCAATGAGCCGATCCGCCGCACCGACCTTCTCGAACACGTATGGCGCTATGAGTTCAGCACCAACACGCGCACGGTCGATGTTCATATCTCGAAGCTGCGATCCAAAATCGAGATGCGTCCCGATGCACCACGCTTTCTGGTGACGCTGCACGGGGTGGGTTATATGCTGAAACTTCTCTGAAAAACCCGGAAGCGGGAGGTCACTGCTAATCGCTAATCGATCCGGTCTCTCAGCCGGACTCCGCCCGGCTCTATTGTGTGATTCTTCACATTGCCTACAAAAAGGTAAAAATTCTGGATCTGATCCAGGAGCAACGATTGCGTAAACGCGTCTCTGATACCTTCCTTCATATCAAAATTCTGGTAAATCCTCGGAATGAAAACCCGCTCGGGGAATATGTGAGCCTTGCGGTATCCGCACACTGCTTCAAACTGTTCGACGGCCCGCAAAGCCCCGAACACCCCGGATGAAGCGCCCACCATACAAACCGGCATCCTCTCCAGCCCGTGAGGATACGGTAAATAGTCGAAAAACAGCTTGAGTATCCCCGGAAACGACCCGTTGTATTCGGGGACAACGAAGATGAGCCCGTCTGCCTTCAGAACCGGTTCGTTAAACTGATCAACAGCCGGTATGGACTCCCCGTACCGGCCGCCTGCCACCTCACCAAGCGGAAAATCGCATAAAGAAATGATGTCCGCATCCGCACCCAGGGCTTTGTACTTCGGCTCCAGATATCGTGCAACCTTTATGGCATTGGAGTCGGGGCGATCGGTGGAACTGATGATTTTAAGGATGATCATGTTTGATTTATGGATGACGAACTGTCTTTCTTCTGAGGACAAGTTATGAAGATTTGGCCTCAACAACGACCAGGATAGTAAAAGAGGCCTGTAACGCTGCCGCTTCTCCGGGATTGTGGAAGAATAAACCACAATGGTCACAAAGGTTACGCAACGTCCACAGAGGCAGATACATAGTGAGCGTTGTGAAGTTCATTGTATTCCCTGCGGTAAAGAAATAATGATCATCAGAAATAGCAACCATTATTAATAGAAACAATAATATACATACGAAATGGAGCGCCGAGATCTTTATAAAGAGCCGCAGGGAAGAGATTTGAAGACAGATTTGATCATTTTCATAAAATATATTTGATTCACATATTTTTTTATTAAAAAGATAAAGTTAATTTGCTATCCAATATTATTTAATTCGACGAACAAATCAATAATCGTAATAAAGCAAAAGGGGAAACCTTATGAAGAAATCGATCCTTCTGAAAGCCGGGGCAAGAGCCTGCTTATTTGTAGCGGTTATGTTACTGCCCGTTGTCCGCTCATACGGGCAGTCTGTTTTTGATGTGTCGGTAGATTTATACAGCCGGTACGTGTGGCGCGGCTTCGATTTTGGCAATTCGCCATCCGTACAGCCTGCATTCTCTTTCACAAAATCCGGCTTCACGGCAGGGGTATGGGGTGCTTTTGCAACCACGGGCCATACTTCCAATCCGCCTTATTCCGAAACCGACGTGTATCTTTCCTGGTCCGTTCCGGTAAAAACAGGATCGATAAGTCTGGGGGTTACCGATTATTTCTTTCCATCATCCACCCCCAACGATTATTTCGACTATGCAGATAATCATACGTTTGAGGCGAATATCGGGGTGACGCCGGCAAAATCATTCCCGCTCTCGATCTCCGGAAACATCAACTTTGCCGGCTCCGACAAGGATTATTCCGCCTATTTTGAGCTGGATTATCCGGTCTCAACGGCAACGATCACCTTCGGTTTCATTCCCTGGAAATCCGGCTATTACGGGACGAATACCTTTGCAGTGGTAAATACAGGCATCAGCGATTCAAAGGAAATACCGCTTACCGGTGCCTTCTCGCTGGTGCTTCATGGTTCGGTGATCGTCAATCCTTATACAAAAAATATCTTTCTGCTGGGGGGCATCAGCCTGTAAAGGGAAAACGGTTAAGTGTCCTCTTCATCCTTTTTCTTTTCGATGATGTTCTGCAGGCGTTGCCAGTAGCGGGGTTCGTAACCTTCGGTGCCGGGACGATACCATTGCTCCCCGCGGGCGCCATCCGGGAGGTATTGCTGGGGAACCCAGTGTTTCGGATGGGCGTGAGGATATTCATAATCATCCGACGGGTTTTCAACATTGCGATATCGTGCTTCCAGGGAATTGGCCGTTTTGTCCCGCAGATGGGCCGGCACCCGGCCAATCCCCTTCTTCCGGATATCCGAATGGACGGAGAACACGGTTGAAGCACTGTTGCTTTTCGGAGCCAGCGCACAATAAAGGGCCGCATGCGACAAAAAATACCAGCCCTCCGGCATTCCACATTTCTGAAAAGCCTCATGCAGGGCATTAACCGTCACGATCAGGTTCGAATCGGCCAAGCCTACATCCTCAGAGGCGAAAATCAGCATTCGCCGGAAGAGGAAATGGGGATCTTCACCGCTCTCAATCATCGCAGACAGCCAGTAAAGGGCCGCATCCGGGTCTGAGCCGCGCATCGACTTGATGAAAGCCGAGGCGTAGTGGTAGTGCTCGTCGCCATCGCGGTGAAAGGTAACCCGGCGCCGTTGCAGACATTCTTTCACCTGATCAAGTCCTACCTGCCGTTCCCCTTTTTTATCGGGAACAGCCGTTTTGACAGCCATTTCCAGAGCATTAAGCGCCGTACGAACGTCGCCGCCGGTTACTTCCGACAGATAACGCCGGGCTTCCTCGTCGATCCGGGCCCGGTATCTGCCCAGGCCTCGTTCTTCATCCTGCAGTGCACGATCGATCAATTGTGAGATATCCGTTGTTTCAAATGGATAAAGCTCGAATAGCTGACATCGTGAGAGCAACGGGCCGACCAGCATATAAAACGGGTTTTCCGTTGTGGCGCCGATCAGGGTCAGCAGCCCCGACTCCAGATGGGGCAGAAGTGCATCCTGCTGGGCTTTATTCCACCGGTGAATCTCATCCACAAAGAGGATTGTAGGTTTGCCATTGGCTTTTTTCAGCGTTTCAGCCCGGGCGACTACCTGTTTCAGGTCCTTCACACCGTCAAGCACGGCGTTCAGGACAACAAACGCAGCATCGGTTTCGCGGGAAATCACATAAGCCAGTGTCGTCTTTCCACAACTGGGAGGACCGTAAAAGATCACTGATCCGATGATTCCGCTTTCGATCATGCGGCGCAAAAGCCGGTCCCTGCCAAGCAAATGTTCCTGACCCACAAATTCCTTCAGTGAACGCGGGCGCATTCGCGTGGCCAGCGGCGCCTGAGCGTCGGGCTCCCGGGAAGCGGCAGAGTTGCGATCGTCTTGTTCGAATAAATTCATATTTATCAAAATACGTAAAAACGAGCAGGAAGATTGTGATTTGCACGCCGCCTTTCCGCCGGATAACAAGACGGAAGGCGGCGGATTATTACAAAATCAGAAATGATTTTGCTCAAAAAGAACATTTGCCCTATATTATTGCTATCGCAATGGTAAGCACACAACACAACATATCACTTCTTTCTCATCTTTTTGACCGGAACCGGTCGCAAAGTGTTTCTGTGTCTGCCTTTCTCTGTTGTCGATGTTGCTGTCCGGTTTGAGCCGGACATATTAGCCATTTGTTATCCTTTGCGGCGATTCCCGTCGCAGGATAATTCCTTTCCCAACATCTTTATACATCGACAATATCATCATTAAATCATAATTAACAAGCACTATGGCAAATTACGCTTATCCAGATACGCTGGTTTCGACTGATTGGGTTAATGAACATAAAAACGATCCGAATGTACGTCTTGTTGAAGTGGACGTGGATACATCGGCCTACGACCAGGGCCATATCGAAGGGGCTTTTGGTCTGAATTGGCAGACCCAGCTTAACGACCAGGTTCGCCGTGACATTCTTACGAAGGATCAGATTGAGGAGTTAGGCAGTCGTCTTGGCATCACGCCGGACACCACCATCGTCTTTTATGGCGACAACAACAACTGGTTCGCGGCTTATGCTCTGTGGCAGTTCCGCTATTATCAGCACCCGGAAGAAAAGCTCAAGATCATGAACGGCGGCCGTAAAAAATGGATTGCAGAGAACCGCCCGTTAGTAAACGAGGTTCCCTCCGCACAAAAGACTTCGTACAAAGCCGGCTCTCCGGATACAAATGTCCGTGCCGACAAAGATCTTATACGCGACAATATAAAATCGGACCGCTTCAACCTGATAGATGTACGCTCGGCTGCCGAATTTACCGGTGAAGTGATTGCTCCTGCCGGCATGACGGAAACCGCACAGCGCGGCGGCCATATTCCCGGAGCGATAGACTATCCCTGGTCGATAGCCGTTAACGACGACGGAACATTTAAATCGTATGATGAACTGAAAAACATCTACAAGGAAGATGCCATCAAGCCCGGCCGGGAAACCATCGCTTACTGCCGGATTGGTGAACGTTCTTCCCACACCTGGTTCGTCCTTAAATATCTCCTGGGATATAAGGATGTCCGGAATTATGACGGAAGCTGGACTGAATGGGGAAATCTGGTAGGTTATCCCATCGAAAAAGGAAGCTGATCCGCTTTGATCATCATTATGGCTCAAAACCGGAACCGGTCGCAACGATCGGTTCCGGTTTAAGTCGTGGCTTATGGTTATTCACTATGACTAAATTCGTCAGCGTACATATCACCTCATGTATGACACGGCAGGCCCTGAAGGGTCTGATTGAAGGGTTTGGGAAAAACTCCAATGACCAGGTGCGTCATCTGCATACCTGGAGCGACACCATGGCGGGCAGAATGGTCTGCGAATGGGAAGCAACCGATAAGGAAACACTTATAAACTGGCTGGGTGAACAGATGATCTTTTTCCGGGGTGATCATGAATGGGTCATTCCTGTTGAGCTCGAAGTGGTCGAGAGCGAATTCATCTCCGGCTAAACTTTTATTCATCGCTATCATGGCAGAACCACACATCAGGATCCGTTCGTCCGCTCCCCGGGAGATTGGTTCAGGCAAAATCGGATCACCCGTATGGGCCGCTATCGGAAATACGCCGCTGGTCCAGTTACGAGCGGTAACGCGGGATCTCCCTGACGAGATTACCATTCTGGCAAAGGCCGAGTGGCTCAACCCGGGAGGATCAGTCAAAGATCGTCCGGCACGGGCTATCATCATGCAGGCGGAACAGGAAGAGAAGCTGGTTCCCGGCAAGACGCTGCTGGATGCCTCCTCCGGCAATACGGCCCTGGCTTATGCAA
>CAZNHE010000081.1:0-4545 GCA_964572735.1 uncultured Chitinophagales bacterium
GGCAAAGCCGTTCATGACGTATCTTGCACGAAACTCTTTTATGTTACAGCAGGGACGGTACGTGGCAGATCTGGCCTATCTTTTGAAGGAAGGGGCGCCATCAAGTATGCCCTTCTGGGGAGGAGGATTACAACCCAAACCGCCGAAAGGCTACGATTATGACTACGTGAATACCGACGTCCTCCTCAATCTCATGTCGGTCGATCCGGACGGCAGCATTGTATTGCCGGATGGAATGCATTATCGCGTGCTGGTATTGCCGGAAATTGATCGAATGACCCTGCCGGTTTTGCGCAAAATCCGGAAAATGGTCAAAGCTGGTGCGACAGTTGTAGGACCAAAGCCCGTAAGGTCACCAGGCCTGAGGGGATATCCTGATGTGGATCACAAAATACAGGCAATTGCCGACCAGGTGTGGGGCGATCTCGATGGGGTTAGCCGCAACATAAACTACTATGGGAAGGGAATGGTAGTATGGGGATTACCGCTCACGAAGGTTCTTTCCATGCTGAATGTTCCCAAAGACGTTGCTTTCAGCCGGCCTCTTGATTCAAAATTTGCATGGATCCATCGCCGGAAGGGTAATACGGATATCTATTTTGTGGCCAACCTTACGGATCATCCTCAGAATATCAAAGCGCGCTTCCGGGTCAGCGGAAAGAAAGCGGAACTATGGCACCCCGATACCGGAACAATAGAAGCGGCCGGATATCGCATTTCAGACGGATTCACCACCGTGCCCCTGCATCTGGGCAGGCATGGATCGGTGTTTGTGGTTTTTCGGGAAAGGGCTTCCTCACCTGTTCGTATCATGCCGCCGGCAACAAGCACGGTTACGGCAACGGTAAAAGGTCCGTGGACGATTCATTTTCCGCCGAATCTGGGTGCACCTGCCGAAATCAGGATTCCGAAGCTGGAATCCTGGACCAAAAGCGCGGATAAAGGCGTGAAGTATTTCTCAGGTACCGCCGCCTACACAAATACAATCCGGGCATCGAAGAGCTGGTTTCATCACGGAACAAAAATTCTGCTTGACCTTGGTAAGGTGAGAGATCTTGCCCAGGTGTCGGTTAATGGAAAACCGTTGGGTATTCTGTGGAAATCACCCTGGCAGGTGAACATTACCGATGTGCTGAGACCCGGGATAAACCACCTGAAAATTGAAGTTACCAACGAATGGACGAACCGGCTGTCCGGAGACAGGCGGGTTCCGAAGGATGAGAGGATATTGTCGTCCGGAGCTCCCCGGTTTGGAAGGCAACAACCACTCTCCGCCTCAGGGTTGCTCGGTCCCGTAAAAGTGATTTCCGTGACACCGGATAAAACAAACAACAAACAATAAAAAATGAATTCATTTCAAAAAGCCGGTTTCCGGCCATGAAGACTCAAAAACCTTTAGTTCAAGATCAGGTTTAAATGGTTCTCTTGCGGCCTTAGCGATTTCCCTTTGTGATCTTTGCGGTTTATTTTTTCTCACCGCAAAGGACGCGAAGACTTCGCAAAGTACACGAAGAATCAGGATTATAAATTGCTGATTAGACTTGTTTCATTTTTCTTTGTGACTTTGTGGTGGCATTTGCATTTCCCGGCTTTTCGAAGTGGATTCAAAAATTAAGGGCTGAACAATGAAAAATAAGCTTTTTGAAAAGGCTGCCATGCCATGTAGAAGTTACGGTACGGCAGCATTGATAGCAGGGATCATCCTTTGGTGTTCTCTCCCGGCTGATGCTCAGAACCATCCGCCGCCCGACACGGTAGCCGGCATTCCCGTTAATTACGATGAAGCGAAAGTCGGGACGTACACGCTTCCGGATCCGTTAACGTTCCCTGATGGGAAACCGGTGACCAATGCACAAGAGTGGTATAAGAAGCGTCGTCCACAAATCCTCGAATTGTATGAGGAAGACCAATACGGACACATGCCCGGTCGTCCCACAGATATGAGCTTCAATGTGTTTGACAAAGGAACACCGGCATTCGACGGAAAAGCCATCCGCCGGCAGGTGACAGTGTATTTCTCCGGAGATACAACCGGACCGAAAATGGATATGCTGATCTATACTCCGGCCGATGCACACGGACCGGTTCCGCTGTTGTTGAACATAAGTTTTTTCCCAAACTCAAGCAGGGTTGATGATCCGGGTGTCAAACGCGGTGAAATGTGGAATCGGCAGCATAAAAAGGTACCTGCACCTGAAAACCTGAGATTCGGAAAGCTGGATGTTCCCCTGTTTATTTCACACGGATTCGGAGTGGCCACGATTTATTATGGTGATATTGAGCCGGACTTTGCCGGAGGCATTAAATACGGAGTCGAAGGATTATACCTGAAGCCCGGGCAGACGAAACCGGCGCCGGATCAGTGGGGCGCCATCTCAGCGTGGGCATGGGGACTGAGCCGCGCGATGGACTACCTGGAAACTTATAAGAGAGTAGATGCAAAACGGGTCGCGCTATTGGGAGTCTCGCGCCTTGGAAAAACGGTGTTATGGACGGCGGCTCACGATCCGCGTTTCGCTATGGTGATCGCCAGTTGCTCGGGCGAAGGCGGTGCGGCCCTGAGCCGGCGCAACTTCGGCGAGACCATCGCCCACCTGACAGCACCCTCCCGATATCCGTACCAGTTCTGTACCAACTACCAGAAATTTGCCGGCCATGCCGATCAGCTTCCCGTGGATGGAAATATGCTGCTCTCCCTGATTGCTCCACGTCCGGTGTTGCTGCAAACGGGCGACCAGGATTTATGGTCGGATCCGAAGGGTGAGTTTTTAGCTGCTGTTGCGGCGGGTACTGTTTATCGGTTGCTTGGCAAACAGGGATTGGGAACCGATAAATGGCCGCCTGCCGGAAAACCGATATTGCACACCCTCGGTTACTACATGCACCACGGCGGCCACGGAATACGCCCACCCGACTGGAAGGTGTTTCTGAAGTTCATGCAGAAGTTTTTGTCTTTCTGAAAAATAGGAATAGATGAAATCGAGAGCATAACAAAGGTGGCGAAAAAGAACTTGTAACCTTTCTCCATCTGAGTCGTCTTACCGAAGACTAACTAATTATCATCACAAGTAAAAAAGTACGGCTCGCTATGAAATATCATCTGTTTTTTTCAAAACAACAAACAAAGACAGTTGCTTTTGGAGTTATGTTTAATACCCTGGCGTTGGTTTGGCTGGCAGGTTGTAATATCCTGGCATCCAATAACGTAGAACGCCCGGGTAAGCTGCAAATCAAATTGACGGATGCTCCTGCCGGGTATGATTCTGTAATGATCGATATCCGGAAAGTCGAAGTGCAAAATGTCGACAGTGCAAATGGTTGGGTTGTAGTTAATGACTCGGCCACGATGGTTAATCTGCTTGATTTAACGAATGGAGCGTATAAAGTGATCGGTCAGAAACAACTCGATCCTGGAACCTATTCGCAAATTCGGCTTGTCCTGGGCCCTGACAACTACGTTGTCGAAAACGGGCAACATCATACGTTAGAGGTGCCGAGCGGGCAACAATCTGGGCTGAAGATTGATGTAAATGCAACAATAAAACCTGGTTTTACTTATACATTATTGCTCGATTTTGATGCGGCACGGTCGATTGTCGAGACAGGTAATTCCCATTCAAAAAATAGTAAATTCATTTTAAAACCGGTTATCCGGGCTGTCAATGAGGCATTAACCGGCTCCATTGCAGGCACTGTAGCACCGGCAAATGCAAGGCCGGCTATTTACGGCATTAATGGTGCCGACACGGTTTCAACAGTATTTGCAGATACGACCTCGGGGGAATTTAAGCTGATCGGTTTTCCGGCAGGTATATATGATGTATCCATCGTTCCTGCCGATACTACCTATCGTGACACGACAATAACGGGCATTTCAGTTATTGCCGGCCAAACACAACAACTTGATACGGTTATACTCTCCAAAAAATAAACAAACGGGTCCGGTTTTCAAGCCGGACCTGTTTATTTCGTTCGAGATTGGTTTAACAGGTTTCACTTGTGTTCTTTGTGCTTGATTGTCAATAAGAGGGGTGAAATGTTTCAGGTTTATCAATAGTTTGTCGATATAGTTTATAACGAATAATGTACAGGTACATGCATTATTTTTGCGAATCATTGAACATTTCCATCCCTGAATGAGACCTGACCCAGATCATGATCATACGCTAATTAAACGTATTTTAGAAGGTGAAAGAGATCTGTATCGGCAAATGGTCGACCGATATGCGCCCATGATCTTTCACCTTCTCCGTTCCTATATCCAGGAAGAAGCCACGGTGCAGGATTTGGCTCAGGATATTTTCATCAAAGCATTTGATAAGCTTCCCGAATTCAGATTTCAATCAAAATTTTCTTCATGGATTTTCCGGATAGCTGTGAATCAGTGCAAAGATCATTTGAAAAACATCAGACGCCGGGATGTTATTTTAAGTTCCATGGATACAAGAGTGGTAGAGTCGCGGTTTTTGGAATAAACAAAAAAAAAAAAATATATATAAAAAAACCACCAGTAAAAAAAAAAAATATAAAAAAAAGAAATTTTTA
>CAZNHE010000081.1:4555-13614 GCA_964572735.1 uncultured Chitinophagales bacterium
AGAGTGGTAGAGTCGCTTTTTAGGGATGAACCATCTCAATTGAATGATCTTGCAGACTCGGAGCTGTACGACAAATTACGTGAAGCTATTGATTTGTTACCTGAGGTGCACCGAAGTGCCTTGATATTGAAATATATGAATGATATGAGCTATAAAGCCATGTCCGAAGAATTAGGTGATTCGGTTGAATCACTGAAAGTTAGGGTTCATCGGGCACGAAATGAATTGAAATCCATTATGGATCACATGCTATGAATGATGATTGCAAAGAGGACCGGATCCGGAAATTTATTGATGGAGAATTATCCTCCGAAGAGGAAGCAGAACTAATGCATTATCTTGTCGGGGACGATTCATTCAGGAAGATACTTCACCTGGACAGCCTTTTAAGACGTGACCTAAAAAAGACGTGGGAAGTACCGGCAGATTTCAGTGACACGGTCATGCAAAAAATAGAGGTTAATTGTGTCGATGAACAACGAAAAACAGAGGTTACAGAAAAGATAGCACGATGGACGAAGAAATTTTTTCAGTCTCGTTCCATTACAATCCGGCCGGTGTACGGATTTGCCATGGTTATCTTGTTCATCATATTTTCCTTTTTAATACTACGAAGGACGCAAATCTCCGGGGAACGTCAAAACAATAACGGTAAAGCGCATCCAACTCATTTAACCAATACTGCAACAAGCAGAAATTCTGTCACCTGGGTCCGGTTCGTGTATGTTGACGGCGACGCTCAATCGATGGCTGTAGCGGGAAATTTTAACGGCTGGCAACCTGTACGGATGCATCGGAGACTTGAAAACGGTCAGACTATATGGACTGTCACTCTTCCCCTGCCCAACAGGGAAATTCATTATATGTTTTTGAAAGATGGCAAGGACTGGCTGAGTGATCCGCTCGCGCAGCAACAACAGAATGACGGTTTCGGACATCATAATTCTGTTCTTTTTTTATGAGAGTAATTCTGGCAGCATGTATGATAACTTGTTTTATATATCGAAGTAACGCACAAACGCTGCAAGGTGCCTTCGGCATAGATACACATTTAGGATATACTACAAATACCCGGTTAACCCCTTATGTCGGGGTATGGGATACAACAAATACGGGTTCCTATACTTTAATCGCACCCTATATTCAGGCAGACCTCTTGCTTAAACAAGGCATAATATCCGGGGCAGGCGGTTTTCTCTATCAGTCTTTCCTGAACAATAACGTTGCCTGGCGTGGGATGTATGGCACTCTTCAATACCAGCATTATTTTTCTTACACATGGCGGATCGATATGTCTACAGGCACCCGGCTCGTTAGGTCAGGCTATCGGCAGGATCTGATCTGGTTTCAGACCTTTCTGGATTGGAACATAAGCCCGTTTTTGAAGTTTCAATTTGGAGCTAGCCGTAGTTATCGCAGTTACCTGAATTCTCCCGGTGTTCCGGATTTACATGAACATTTCACCACATATGGCGTTGGCCTGGAGTATTGGCCATCCTTCCAGTGGCGGCTGAGCGTTTTGGTCAACGGAGACCTGGCCCATCCTATAGAACCTCAAAAGGATTTTGATGCGGGGTTGAGAGTAACCAGATATTTCTCTGACAGATCACAGCTCGGATTTTATAGTAGCTGGGGGCAGTTCCAGGACTCTTTTTCAGGCCAGGGCTCTACCGGAGGTTCTGCTCCGTATGTCCCGGCGGGTCATATGCAAAACCGGCTCTTGCAGACCGGCATAACCGGTGAGCTTCCGCTAACCCCAAGCATCTTTCTCACCGTCAGGCTTTCAGGGTTATTTCTTGGATCCTCCTATCCTGAGAAAAAGCAAATGGATTCCCAGGGTTCGTTGGGATTGCGATTCTCATTTTATCCGGGATCATCCGATTCCAAAAATCTTATTGAACCCAAATGGAGAAAAGATAATGGTACTTTCTATTTCGTCGCACGTTACAATGGCAGGGGACATTTGTTTATAGTTGGAGATTTTAACGGTTGGTCAAAGCCCGGAATCCCCCTGATTCGTAAATCAGGGGATACCTACATAGCTCCGTTACACTTGAAACCCGGGGTATATGAATACAAAATCCTGAAAATTGATCATAATCAGGAAGAGTGGGTCAAATTGTCGAAATCAGCTCCTAAAACAGGCGATGGTTTCGGCGGCATTAATGGTCGTTTCATCGTAAGCGGGTTACAGCAATGAAAATATCGTGCGAATATATAATTCTCAGGACAGTCGGACTTGCATCTCTGTTTTTAGTTTTGGCAGGTTCAACATTAATGGCACAGGGAAACGAGCAATTACTTAAGAATACTGTCAATATAGCCAAAGAGCATGGTATCCCGGAGCAGGATCTCAATGACCTGATACAGCGAGCCCATAAAAAAGATATCCCCGATAATGAAATTACAAAGATGCTGTTGCCTGTAATCAAACTGGCTACCCAAAAACTGCCGTATGAGCCTGTCATTCAGAAATCATTGGAAGGGATGACCAAGGGGATACGGCCGGCCATGATTACAAAAGTCGAGGAAAGACTACAGTCTGACATCATGGATGCCGCCCCAATAACGGATAGATGGTTGAAGAGGCCGTCCATACAGAGCATGATCGCAAGATCCGGCGAATCAAGTCAGGTGGAGACGTACCGGAATAAAATGCTCATAACAGTTGCAAGAGTTTTATTTCAGGGCATTTCTCGCGAAGAATTGGGGCAATTGCTTTCAGATATGGCCCGAAATGATGTGGCTGCAAAGATGGATGCCCGACAGGTACCCGCAGCGATCCGGATATTGCCGGATCTGTCGGCCGGCAAGAATCATCCCGACATCGGCAGATCCCTTATCATTCATGCCATCAAGGGGCACTTTACTCCCGACCAGATCCAACAATTGCCCATGGCAATGGCAAGAGCCCGGCAAATGAACCGGCTTCCGGCTGAAGCCCTTGCTCATGGAATCGGCAGGCAAATTGACAAAGGCGTGCCTGCGACAACTATTCTGCAGGATCTTTTTGAAGGCCGTGTGCCGGGTAACCCTCCAAACGGTGTTCCTCCCAAACCGAATAATCCACACAGCAAGGGAAGACATGGAAATGACTTGGGGAATAGCCATGGAAATGAGAATCACGGGGGACACGGTCGGGGTGGCAACCGTTAAAGAGAAATGAGCTATCCTGTAATTTGGCACCAAAATTTTGCCTCCATCACCACGGCCCCTGGCAGGGTCGCAAGCCGTTTCGATATCTGGTTCCTCTTTCATTTTCTGAACCTCAGGTACTCAGGAATCGTGGGACAAGTGTAGGGTAACGAGACGGATCTCTGATTTTTTCGGTGGCGAATTCCTTGGGCCGGTTACAACATAGCCCGCTGAAATGTCCGAAGAGCTCGCAACAATCATTGTTTCCATAGTTGCCTGAAAAAGGCTTGTTATCTCAGGCATTTACATTATTTGATTCGATGCTTGGCAATCCAGGTTCTCCAAAAATCCGGAACCTCTGGACAACCTTCTACTTCCTCTTTTTCCCTGATATTGAACGTTTTCCTGAGTCTCCAGAGAGACAGAAGCCGGCACTACGTTCCGGATATTCCGCGATTAACAAGTTGCGCTACCAGACAGGGGATTTTCAAATGCATTGGCATCTTCCTCTCCTCTGGGAGTCAGGCATTTGAAATCCTTTTCAACTAAAATATCCAGTATCGAATCTCCGGCTCCCGGAATCCGGCATTCAAATCCAATATCACTGCCCTCGAGCACAGGAGCTATCAGGGCAGGCGACACCTTTAATTTCAGGTGGAAGGGTTCAGAAGCAATATTCGTATTGTCATCTTTTGAAATGGCTAAGGAGAAAATGAATTTCTTTGGCGGAATATCTGTTTCTTCTTCACAAAACCCCTTTTTCTTCAATTTTTTTATATCGATTTGGTCTAACCGATATCGGATAGTATTTTTTCTGAACCGTATTTTCATGTCTGATTAATCATACATTTCATCGAAGCAGATTCTTTAGTAGAGCGTTGCATTTAAAACGAGGATTTTTAATCGATGTTTAAATTTGAGAACGCTAGTTATAGCGTGAGTTTGAAATAAAAAATGCTGCCTTTTAATACCATAGAAACATTTATTGCAACCAGCTTTAGCTGACTGACGATGATGATGAAAAGGAATAGCTTTAGCCGCATAAAAAAGAAAATACCACGGCTAGGTCCCTTTTAAATCATCGGTTGGCCAAAGTCAACTGCAAAAGATATTGAAATGGATCTTTTAAGTCTGTTTTTACATCGAATTTCCATTAATTATAGCCAGGCATACGGACGCCCCTGATAATCAGTGCTGCTCACTAATGCGTTCGGCTCCCGCATAGATGTTGAATCGATCACCACGCAGGAAACCCACCAGCGTCACGCCGAACTCCCGTGCCAGCCGTACGGCATAGCTGCTCGGTGCCGAGATTGCGCAGACGATCGGTACGCGCGCCATGATGCACTTTTGCAATAGTTCAAAGCTGGTACGCCCGCTGAGGAGGACGATGTGGTCGTGCAGCGGCAGGCGGTCGCTGAGGAGCACCCAGCCATTCAGCTTGTCCATTGCATTGTGGCGACCGACATCTTCGCGTACTGCCTGAAGTTCACCCGATGCATTGAACAGCGCGGCGGCATGAAGGCCGCCGGTATGTTCGAAGACTCCTTGAGCGGCGCGCAATTTTTGTGGCAGTTGCAACAGCAGTTTCGGATCGATGCATGGGCCGTCCGGCAATGGCGGCAGTGTATGCATGGGTTCGAGATTGAGTTTGTCCTTGCCGCATATGCCACAGGCACTATTAGACAGCGAAGAACGGCGGATCAGACCGGCTTTGCTTTCGGTGAATGATTTAATCAGCACGCCAACGACATTGGGGTTATCCGCCGCCGTCTCCAGAATCGCAATCTCCTCGCGCCGTTTAATGAGTCCTTCGCTTAACAACAAACCGGCGGCGAGTTCGAGGTCATGGCCCGGTGTGCGCATGGTAATGACCGGGGCAGCGCCCGCGACACGGATTTCCAGGGCTTCTTCGGTGGCTAGTAGATCCTCATGGGGGGCAAGTTTATTAGTTTGAAATGTTAATAGCCTTGTCCGACAGGAAGAATCTTTCTCCGGCTCCCTGTTCATTGCTTCGCAGCCACGCGGGAGAGTAATCAGGGTTGTCCTCCTTGTCATTATCGTTGGGTTGATTTGCCACTGTATGCGGAGATCGGCTTATCGACTTTGCGATTCAAACCTTTTCCGAAAGCCTTGAGCGCTTCCAGTAGCGGCATTACGCCCTGCCATAAGGTGTCGTCATTAAGCATCTTATATGTGCCTTTGATCCCCGGAGAATCGATTTTCTCCGTCTTAGGCTGATGATGGGCGATTTGCTCCAGACCATCCCGGAGTGCGAACAGAACTTTGTATAACTGTGCCGGCTCGATGCGTGAGAGCAGCATTAGCAGTATAGACAAGTTCTGGACAGTTTTTCGCGAGCCTTCTTTATTAAGACCGTCAACGATGACCTGAGTCCATTGCGTATTGGCCGCAACCAAATCATCTGCCAGACGCAAAACGCCGTGTTCGTGCATCGTTTGCAGCAGCCGTTCCAGTTCGTCGTGCGCATCGGGGCCGATTTTGGCCGGTTTAGGTGTGTATTGAATTGGTTCTGCCATCAGATTCTCTCCGGATGTGATTCCTCTTGCGGCGGTTGCCGATAATCGTCGCGTTGCCATTTCTGCTCGACCTGTACGCCGGGTCTCGGTGTCGGCTTACCATAGCGATAGTTGTTCTTCTTTAACGGCGATTCACCACGCTCCGGTAACTTTTCCAGCCTTACCGCTGTTTCCTTGTACGCCGGTGTATTGACATCCGGATCGTGATGATCGCCCGTTAGTTGGTTAGCATCAGGTTTTTCGTGGTGAATCGGCAGATACAGCTCGTTACCCTGCACGCGATCAGTCACCAGCGCGCGTACCTTGACTGCGCCGCGCCGCGAGATAATCCGCACCCACGTGCCGTCTTCAATGCCACGCTCTTTAGCCAGGTCCCGACCCACCTCTACAAACCAGTGCGGCACCTGCGAACGGATCCGCGGCCCTCTGCCGGTCTGATTGGTGGATTGGAAGTGCTCCAGCATGCGGCCGTTATTCATGATGAGATCGTACTCCTCATCAGGCTCTTCTTTAGGCGGTTGCCATTTGAGCGGATAAAGCCTGGCCTTGCCGTCGGGGAAGTGGAATTTTTCAGTGTAGAGAAGCGGTGTATCAGTACCGTCTTTCGCTACCGGCCAGTGCAGAGATTTCCATCCCTCTAGCCGCTCATAACTCACGCCGGCAAACATGTCGGCGATGCCCGCTGCCTCAGCCCTGATATCCGCGGGATGGGCATAGCCCCAATCGTGGCCCATACGAGCGGCAAGTTCGGTCAGGATTTGCCAGTCGGGCCGGCTGTTGCCTAATGGCGGCATGACCTGATAAAAGCGCTGGATGCGTCGCTCGGTGTTGGTATAGCTGCCTTCCTTTTCCACGCCTGGACAGCCCGGCAGTACCACGTCGGCGAATTGGGCGGTCTGGCTCATGAAAATATCCTGTACCACCATAAAATCGAGCTTACTGAAGGCTTCATGGGTGCGTCCGGTGTTCGATTCGGAAACGGCCGTTTCCTCACCGACGATAAACATCGCCTTGAGCTTGCCTTCAATAGCCTGATCGATCATTTGTGTGCTGGACAGCCCTTGCTCGCCCGGCAACGAGTTAAGGCCCCAGGCTTTGGCCCACTTGGCACGTACGCTCTCTTCATCGACGTGTTCATACCCCGGCATGATATTGTAGAGTGTGCCGAAGTCGCTTGCACCCTGCACATTGTTGTGTCCGCGCATCGGGTAGCCGCCGGTGCCTGGCCGGCCATAGTTACCGGTCACCAGCAGCAAGTTCGAGAGTGCGGTACTGGTGTCGGCACCGTGGCTGTGTTGAGTGATGCCCATCGCCCATAGCAGGCAGACGCTTTTTGCTCTGCCGATCATTTCGGCGGCTTCAATTAGTTGCTGTTTGGGCACATCGGTAATTTCTTCTGCAAATTCCATTGTGAATGGCTCAAGCGACTGTCGGTATTCGTCCATCTTGTTTACGCGCCCGTTCAGAAAATCCATGTTCGCATAACCGTGATCGAACATGTAGCGCGACATTGCCGAAGCCCACGCCAGGTCGGAGCCCGGTTTGACGTGCAGGTAGATATCCGCACGCTCCGCCATTTCATGTTTGCGCGGGTCCGCGACGATCAGCTTCTGGCCATGATGTTTGTGTGCACGCTTGATGCGCGAGGCAATCACCGGATGGTTTTCGGCTGTGTTGGTACCAACCAGAATCACCAATTCGGCTTTTTCAATGTCGCGGATCGTACCGGAGTCTCCGCCGTAGCCCACGGTACGGAATAAGCCTTTTGTTGCTGGATTTTGACAATAGCGGGAGGAATTTTCGATACTATTGGTACCGATGATGCCACGCGCGATCTTCTGCATCAGGTAAGCTTCCTCGTTGCTGCCTTTGCTGGAAGCGATAAAACCAATGCTCTGCGGACCATGAGAATCTCGGATTTCCAGCAGGCGCTTAGCCACCAGGCCAAGCGCTTCATCCCAGTCTGCTTCGCGAAAGCGTCCGTTCTCACGGATCAGGGGCGTGGTCAGGCGTTCCTCACTGTTGACGAAATCCCAAGCAAACTTGCCCTTGATGCAGGTCGAGATGCCGTTGGCCGGCGCTTCTTCCACCGGCTGCACTTTCAATATTTGCCGGTCGCGCGTCCACATTTCGAAACTGCAGCCGACACCGCAATAGGTACACACGGTTTTTGTTCGCTTGATCTCCGGCTGGCGCCACTTCATGTCCATCTTTGAGATGCCGGTGATCGTCGTCGATCCCATGGTATTTTCCCAGTCCTTGATCATGTCGATCATCGGCCGTTTGAGTGACTCCGGCATCGACGTGAACGGTCCGGTGTCGGGTTGCTTATCATCCGGCCGCATCGTCTTTTCCATCAATGCATTGCACGGACAGACGGTGACGCAATGGCCGCATTGTACGCAACTCGAATCGTCAATCGCCTTGCCACCGTCCCACAGAACACGCGGGTGCTCCATCGTCCAATCGATGCTGAGCGTTTCGTTGACTTCGATATTCTGGCAGGCTTCGACGCAGCGCCCGCACAGGATGCATTGATCCGGATCGTAGGTGTAAAACGGGCTCGAAGTGTCTTTTTCGTATGGCTTGCGCTGAAACGGATAACGCTGGATGGGCATGCCCATGTCGGCGACGGTATTGTGCAACTGGCAGTCGCCGGTATTATTTTCACACACCGTGCAATACAGCTCATGTTTGGCGAGAATGCGGTCCATACCTTCGTGACGGGCACCTATCGCGCGTTCGCTCTCGCTGACGATCTGCATGCCATCCTCGGCGGTTAATGCACAACTACGTTTTAATTCGCCGTTGACCTCGATCCAGCAGGTGTCGCACGTTTGGATCGGGCCGAGCGGCTTAAGATAACAAACATGCGGGAGATCAATGTTGTGCCTGTTCAGAAAGTCAATCAACGGCTCGCCTGCCCTGCCCGTCAGCTCCTTGCCGTTAAAGATAATGGTGCAATCGCTCATGATGTTGGTTCTCCCTTTCGTTTGATATGTTTCTCCCACCTGACCTTAGATATATAAATAAGGTGTGAATTCTCTCATTGATCATATACCTTCTAATTACTCCTAATATGCTATGGAACTGCTGTCCACGCCAGAAAAAACTTAATAATATTGGTTTTCGTTCACATAAATTTATTACCTGTCCTGCTACCTAACAAAAATCTCGGAGGTTTGGTAACGGATTGATGATTTTCGAGTACCCCTTTCCAGATCTCCAATCGTTGACCCTTGTTCGTATATCCTTTTCCGGGTTTTCCTGAAGTTCGAAAACTTTTGGAAAGTTCCCGGTTGTAAAAAGATATAAACAGACAGTAGATGCCCTTCCTGCCACTCTCTTACTAAACAGAAGCATGATTGGCGGAGAAGGTCGTGC
>CAZNHE010000082.1:0-1493 GCA_964572735.1 uncultured Chitinophagales bacterium
CCAAGCGCCGAGGCATCCGTGCCCGCCGTGGCACACTGCAACTCCGGACTCCTCCGCTTATCGACGGTTCGCAACTCGGGTATCAGTTGCTTCAGGCCTTCACAAAGATCCTGAACGATAGGTTCGGGAAGACGGCCTCCCAGAAAGATAATCTCCGGATCGACGATATATTCTACAGCAAGAAGCACCGGTGCGAGGATCTGTTTAGCTGTCTCCAGCCATTTCATAAAAAAAGGATCCTTTTGCTCATAAAACTTGAGAAGATGGGCAGGCTGGGAAACATTGACTCCCTGTTTATTCAGCCATTTATAGAGGCTGGACAGGTTAAAATGCTCTCCAATGTGGGGGCGCGAGGAATGTCCCGGCATTTCCAGTGTCCCCCGGTAAGGGATATAACCGATCTCTCCGGCATTTCCGGTATTGCCCTCATAAAGCTGGCCGTTCAGGACCAGGCCGCTTCCCAGACCGGCTCCGAAAAAGATATACAGAAAGGAAGAAACATGTCGGCCGGCTCCGTACCAGCGTTCCCCGACAGCAGCAGCCGAAGCATTATTTTCCAGGAAGATGGGTACATCAATATACTTTGAAAGCATCTCAACAACAGGGACGTTCACCCAGTTCGGAAAAGCCTTGGGGTTTACCAGGCTGGCGACCGATTTGTTACGGCTGAAATCCATAGGGCCGGGAAAACTGATGCCGATGCCGCTAAGCTGAGACTCTTCCACCCCCTGATCCTTCATTAGTTGTTTGATGGAAGAGGCCATCAAATCCACCGATTCTTCCGGAGAGGGTGTTTCCAGCTCGTAAAACAGGTGTTGCTTCACCTCTCCGGTAAGATCCAGAAGAATGCCCGTGAGATGATCCCGGTTGAAATCGATTCCGATGGAGTAAGCTCCCTGGGGATTCACTTCGAGAGTAATGGAGGGAGCTCCCCGACCGTCCTGCCGTTTTTCTCCCTCACTGATCAGATGGGCATCCAGAAGCCTCTTTACAATGTTGGAAACCGTTTGTGCGGTCAGATTGGTACGGCGGGCAATATCTGCCCGCGAGAGAGGACCGAATAAACGGACAGTTTCAAAAACGATGCGATGATTATAAGCCTTTGTGTAGGTTAGATTTGTTCCTGTTAACATGTTATTAATTGTATGGTATATACGCTTGCTGCACGGCGGCCGGGTATCCGGAGATTCAGCGCAATCAGTGCTTTATATGTGGAAAATAACCATTTAAGAAAAGTAATCCTTTTTTTTATCGTATTGAAAACAAATGTGTAAAATACCCCCGGTTTTTACAGAGCAATAGTTGAGCTTATTTTTTCGGAAGTTAATAGCCGGCATCATGTTAATTGTAGATGGATGATTGGGATACCCTCCAGCCTGGAATCGTGGTCCTGCCGTTATCCGCCGCTATAGCTGACTTTCGATGAGGATGACAAGCCGAAGTAGGTCGGAGAGCTTCTCCGACAGCACGGACGAATTCATCATAGATATTCG
>CAZNHE010000082.1:1593-13483 GCA_964572735.1 uncultured Chitinophagales bacterium
CGCCCCGGGTATCGGGGGAGAACCTGATTCGTAGATAACACGCCTGTCACACATCAAAGGTTAGCTATAACGGTGATCTCGTGGTGATAGCCGGTATTGTTCTGGCTTTCCATTAGCACGATGCCCTATCCGTCCGCCCCCATTCAACATTAAGTTATTCTAAAGTATAAAAAATTTATTATTCCTATTGATTTAGTAAAGCGAATTGGTTATCTATGTTATTAGATCAATTCGATTGAATTAATAATAAAGCCGAGTGTGCTCAATATCTAACCGTCTGACTAAAAGATAACAGGAAGGTTTGTAATGGAAGCGTTTTTAATAAGGTGGACGGGGGGGTGAGAAAACAGTTTTTCGGGCTGTTGGAGGATCCCTTTTAGAGAATGCGGTATTTGTTTGGATGCGATAGAGAAATCACCACATAACGATTTACAAACATGCATATGGCTATAAATTTACGATTTCGATTTTCTGCTTTGGTTATTTTTTTCGGCGTATTTATTGGGTTTTTGGGAGCGGTTCCCGGGCTCTCTCTGGGTCAGTCGGGTACAATCAGCGGGAAAGTTACCGATGCAACCACGGGAGAATCGCTTCCGGGGGCCAGCATTTTGGTGAAAGGAACGACCATCGGTGCGGCTACCGATCATGATGGAACCTACTCGATCCCTTATGCTCCCGCTGGTCGGGACAGTCTGCTGATTTCTTACATCGGGTATCATTCGCAGGTGAAGCCGGTAACAGTAAAAGCCGGAGAAACCGTGACGGTCAATTTTGAATTAACTTCCCTGAGTGTGCAGGGACAGGAAGTGGTGGTGTCAGTGCAGGCAACCGGGCAAAAACAGGCGATCAACCAGCAGCTTTCATCCAATACAATCGAAAACGTAGTTTCCGAGAGCCGCATCCGGGCTCTGCCGGATGTGAATGCTGCCGAATCGGTTGGTCGTCTGCCGGGCGTCTCCATCGAACGCTCCGGCGGAGAAGCACAGAAAGTAGCTATTCGGGGGCTATCGCCTAAATATAATGTCGTAACGGTAAATGGAGTAAAGATTCCTGCTACGGGAGGAAGTGATCGAAGTGTAAATCTCTCGATCATTTCTTCGAACATGCTTGATGGAATTACCCTGAAAAAGGTAGTAACGCCGGATATGGATGCCGATGTGCTCGGAGGAACGGTGGACTTGAAATTGAAGGAAGCGCCCGATAGTCTGGACTTTGGCGCTTCAATACAGGGTGGATACAACAAATTGAAATCATTTTATGGGAATTACAAGTTTGACGCCCACCTTAGTGATCGTTTTTTTCGTAAAAGATTGGGGATTATAGCCAGCTTTAACGCGGATCAGTTCAATCGAAGTGCCAACATCTATTCCGGTAGTTATTATTACGGAATTACTACAGGAACAAATGAGGGATTTCTTGGTCTTCAAAATGTTACACTCAGAGAAAATAACGTCGTTCGGAGTCGAATAGGAGGAAGCGTACTCTTTGATTACCGTATTCCATTAGGTAAAATTACATTGAACTCTTTTTATAATCGTCTTGATAATAATTCTCTGAATCACATCAATCAGATTGATGTAGAACAAGGGAGACATTATGTGCAGCTCGTTCATGATCCACAAAATATCAATTCTATATTCACTGGAGCCTTGGGCTTTGAAAAGAACCTGAAATGGGTTCAGATCGATGCGAGTGTTTCCCGATCTGTAACAGTGGGGAAGGATCCTTCAAACTACTCCTTTGAGTTTGACCGGGAGGGTGGTGTGTTCCTCACACTTCCTACACAGGAAACTGAGGCAACAGATATACCGGGGATGGTAAGCAACGCTATTGATACATTGAGACTTGAAAATATGTACCACAATTCTTTACATCGAAACGAACATGTAACCGGTACAAAATTGAACTTGAAATTTCCCTTTCATCTCAATGATGAGATTAGTGGTTATTTTAAGACAGGTGGAGAACTACATTGGCTTGATCGGACGAATAATCAGGAACAGGTGGGACGCAGCGGGATGCAGTACAATAATCCCTATTATAATGCCATGGCAAAGGTGGATCCGGAACTACAGCTGGATACCCTATATAAATATTACCAGTATATGCCTATGGCTCCTTTCTCCAATAATTATTATCGTCCGAATTTTTTAGAGGGGGAGTTTGGAAGCCAGCCTCTTAGTTTTGCACCCCGACTTTCCTTAATGCGTAGGTTATACAACGATTTAGCGGCTGTAGGAGATACTGTAACATATTCGATTCCTTCCTTAGGTAATGATTATAGTGGGAAAGAACGTTATGAGGCTGCTTATGTCATGGCTGAATTGGATCTGGGACCGCATATTACATTTTTACCAGGCATTCGGTATGAATATAACTATACCCGATACAATGGAGAGCGATTTCGGGAAATTACCATAAATAACTCAGAGGGGCCGCCGGGCGATTTGAAATACCTGACAAGTATACGTCGAAATCAATATTGGCTGCCCATGTTCCAGCTAAAGATCAAGCCGGTTAATTGGTTTGATATACGTCTGGCACGTACCGAAACCTTGACACGGCCGGATTTTATCCAATACGCGCCAATTAGTCATATTAATTCTTACCAAAGTTATGCCCGTGCTGCGAATTCACAGCTTAAACCGGCCAAAGCCACTAATTACGATGCCGCTTTATCTATTTATGAGAATCATCTCGGATTGTTTACGGCGGATGTTTTTTATAAAGACATAGAAGATCTGATTTTTCAGACCAGATACTATTTAGGCAATGGTATAACGCCACTTCCTGGTATGCATGTGCCGTCAAGTTGGTATCATGGTGCCACACCGACTGTAGATACCTATCAGAATAATCCATATAAGACCACTTATAAAGGATTTGAACTGTCATGGCAAACCAACTTCTGGTATTTACCCTCTGTATTAAAAGGACTTGTTTTGAACGTAAACTTCACAAGGATTTTTTCGAAAACCCACAAACATATATATGATAGCCATTATACGACTATTACATTCCCACCACCGCCAAGAAGTGTTCTTTCTATTACGGATACAAGCATAACCGTTCGTATGCCGGATCAGCCAAAATATATTGCCAATATGACTATTGGTTATGACTTTCACGGATTTTCGGCACGGCTTTCTTACCTGTATCAGACAGATCAAGTAAGCTATATCAGTGACACGATAACCAGAATGCTGGATCAATATACCGGAGGTTACTATCGCTGGGATTTGGCCCTTAAACAGAATCTCCCCATGGGCTTTCAGATCTTTGCCAATTTAAACAATCTGAATAATCGACGGGACCATAGTTACCAGGGAGATTCTGATCATCCCACTTATGTTCAGGATTATGGATTTACTGTTGACATAGGATTAAGGTATCAGTTTTGAATCAATCTGTAAACAACATCTCTAACTAAGACCTGAGGATAATTATGAAACACCGTAATTACTATTTCTCTTTATTAGTTCTCTTTTTGGGGGTTGCGTTTTGGCCCGGTACGCCGGCCAGGGCTCAACAAAGCAACGACACGCTGTTGGTTAAATGGCTTAATAGTAAGAATAAGCTTGCTAAAGATACACTTCGTACAGTGATCGCCGGCGATACCGCCGCCGATGGATCTCGTTTGCACAAAGTGTATAAGCTTCAGGCAGGTGGATACTACTGGCTTACCGGTACTATCAATAACGTTGGCTTTCCATTGACCATCGTAGGCGAGAAGCCCGATCCTAATGATCCGACTAAGCAGCCGGCCATAATACAGATGGTGCACCCTGATCAGGGTACCAGGCAAGATTGGTATATATTCGGGGGGCAAAGTAGCCTTACACTTAAAAACGTTTGGATATTGGGAAATGACGATGACGGAGTCCAAACATATTATGCTCCATTAACTTTTCAATCAAATAGAAATCGGTATGTATTCGACCACGTCATTTTTTCCCGAAGTAATTTTGCTATACCACAATTTAAGGGAGCTAATAACGAGATTTACTTTACCCATTGTAAATTTTTAAATCTAATTGGGAAGCCCAGCACGCAACAATGGGAAGGCCTTGGTGTCAGGATAGTGGCGAGTCAGGATACTATTGTCTTCGAAAATAACACGTTTTTTAATATTGAATATACCTCGTTTCAACTCGAAAACGGATATGCCAATTATATACGTTTTAATCATAACACGATTGTGAATCAGGGTCGCCAGTTTGAAGACCGGAATAAGAAACAGGAATATTTTACCAATAACCTGATTATAAATGGATTTTGGCAAGGAGAAGGTCATGGTGATCTTACAGCGGCCGGACGTGATCCCGACCAGTATGCAACGGGAATCTTTACTGTGGGGCTTTTACCATCCGCTGACGGTTTGGAACAGGAGCGACGAATTGTTCTGGCCAATGATGCCATGTGGCTCGATCCTCAGTTTACTAAAGATTATGGAGATTCCATTCACGCACAACCATTAGTAGCTGATACCTCAGCCTATTTCTTTGATACGAATCCTCATATCGTTGCTAAAGACACGATGTGGCTAGACTCCGCTCCTACGGGAATGTCAGAAGATGCATTTACAGGTAAACAGGTCGATTTGATGTGGAACAACATTAACGATCTTCGTACAGGTGTTATTCCGGCCACTCCTTATTTCTATAAAATTCCAGTAGATCCGAATAGCGGGGATACATTATTTACCGGTGTTCCCTGGCCCCTGCCGATAGACTTTGCATACGATCAGTCGAATGCAATCTACACGAAAGGCACAGACGGCCTTCCAATAGGTGATCTTACCTGGTTTCCCGACAAATTGACGCAGTTCAAAGCTAATAAGGCTCAGTATATAGAAGAAATCGAAAATATGGCCGGTGGTCAGGTATCTTTCAATATTACGTCAACTGTTCAAGCTGAAAGCGGTCAGCTTAGCGGCGACGCCAAGGTTGATACCTTTAATGTAGGAACTACCTTTTTTAATATGAAAAGCGGAGGTTCCATTAAATGGACCTTCAATTTGGATAAGGCGGGAACTTATGGATTGAAGATAAAGACCAGAGCTGGTGACGCCAAACGTGGAGAATACATCTATATCAATGGCAATACTACTAGTATTACCAAAGGAGATGATGGGGGATATCTGTTCAAAGGATTGACTACTCCGGATTGGCAATGGTATACGATAACTAAAGATACGCTTACTGCCGACACACAAAATCAATTAGACTTTATTAAGGGTACGAATACAATAGAGATAGCACCCGAGTGGGGATATCAGGATTTCAGTGAAATTGACCTCTTTGCGGGCGGTGACCCGGATAATGTCATTAAGCAATTGACGGCGCAGGCGGCAACTATCACAGGACCAATTACCCCGGGTGATGAAGATGCCGACCACAATACCATTTCAACTCCTCAGGGTTTTATGAGTGTTGAACTGGGAGCGAATGGAAATAGTGGAAGCATCTCATTTGATACCGATTCATTAGCCGATGGATTCTATCTGGCACGAATCTTTTATCGTACCCCGGATGGAGCACAAACCGGAAAAATTTCTATTAATGGCACCGATGCCGGGATGCTCAACTTCACCGCGGATACGAGCTTTACGAGCACTACAACCCAGCTCTTCCAAATCAAAAATGGGCAGGTAACCACTCAGGCCGGTAACCAGGCATCCCTTAAATTAACGACGAATGGGCATGTTATCATCGACTATTTGCAGTTGGCACAAAAAACCACCGCTGTCGAGCCTGGCAATAATAACCAATTGCCCGGTGCCTATTCTCTCAGTCAAAATTACCCGAATCCGTTCAACCCGACCACGAACATCAGGTTTAAATTGCCTGAGGCTTCGAATGTCCAACTGACGGTGTATAACCTGCTGGGACAAAAGGTGGCAACGCTGATTAACAACCGGATGAGCGCCGGAGTGCATGTCGTTCAGTTTGATGCCTCACACCTGGCATCAGGGCTGTATTTCTACCGCCTGAAAGCCGGCAGCTTCGTTATGAATAAGAAGATGATGCTGATCAAATAAAAAAACAGGTCAGATCATGCCTTCTTGTTCACATGATGCGCATACCATATAAACGTCATAGTTAAAAGGGGAGGGGCAATGCCTTTCCCCTTTTCTTTGCCTGTAACCACAGAACTCACAAAGGAATACACAAAGAGCCAAAAGGAAAGATAAATATGCCTCAATCAGCAACACGTCCCCTTGAGGGGGCCATAGGGTGTCGAAAAGTGTGAGAACTGGCAGGGAAGGTATAAAACAGGACGGATTATTTTTTTCTTTCGGGTATTGCTAAAATTGGGTGTACCAAACACCCGCCTGCACCTCTCTTAGGGGGAGACCAACGTCCCCTTGGGGGGACTCACAGGGATGTCCGACAAGCGATGGCCCGGAAACACATGTTCCAATAGCTGAAATAACTCAACCTGAATCTCAATCTTATACCAATACATCCACATATCCTAAAGAGACAATTCTAACCTTTTCAACAAAAACATGCAGTAACACATTACATGCATCTCCACCTTATTGATATCTTAGTCATTTTCGGGTATCTCCTTGCTACCATCGGCATCGGGTTCTGGATTTCCAGGCTCGCCTCGAAAGATATTCAAAGTTATTTCCTGGGAGGAAACAGACTGCCCTGGTACATGCTCGGACTCTCCAACGCCTCGGGTATGTTCGATATCAGCGGCACAATGTGGATGGTGTCTCTGCTGTTTGTGTACGGACTCAAAAGCGTCTGGCTTCCCTGGTTGTGGCCGGTTTTCAACCAGATTTTCCTGATGGTGTATCTGTCGGTGTGGCTGCGCAGATCAGGGGTCATGACCGGAGCCGAATGGATCAAATTCAGGTTTGGCGACGGCAGAGGGGCCCATATGGCCCATATTATCGTTGTTGTATTTGCCATTGCCAATGTCATCGGTTTTCTGGCCTATGCTTTTATCGGAGTAGGGAAATTTGCCGCTGCCTTCATGCCTTTCAGATTATCTGCCGATCCTTCCGTCAACCTCGATCTGTACGGGTTGATCATTATCGGCATCACCACGATATATGTCGTTAAGGGAGGGATGTACAGCGTGGTTTTCACAGAAGTGCTCCAGTTTTTTATTATGACGGCCGCCTGTGTCTGGGTAGGTGTCGTTGCCATGCATGAGGTCTCCCCGGCAATGCTGAGCCACGTCATCCCCGATGGATGGAAGAATATCTTTTTCGGATGGAGACTAAACCTGGACTGGACCGGCATTCTGGATGCCGCCAACCGGAAGATTCAGCAGGACGGGTATGATCTTTTTACAATTTTGTTCATGTTTATGTTGTTTAAGGGAGCCCTCCAGAGCGCAGCAGGACCAATGCCCAATTATGATATGCAGCGTGTTCTATCTGCCAGGTCGCCGAAAGAAGCGGCCAAGATGAGCGGATTGGTGAGTATTGTACTGCTCATTCCAAGGTATATGCTGGTCACGGGACTAACCGTTCTTGCACTTGTTTTTTTCAGCGGGCGGCTGAATGCCATGGGAAATTCGGTTGACCTTGAGCGCATCCTGCCGTATGCCATGAAAAGCTTCCTGCCCGTTGGCCTGCTGGGGCTGCTTATAGCAGCATTGCTCGCGGCGTTCATGTCGACTTTCGCCGCTACTGTAAACGCTGCACCAGCCTATATCGTGAATGATATCTACAAGAAGTACATCAATCCTGACGCTCCACGGAAAAAGTATGTACATATGAGCTACCTGATGTCGATTCTTGTGGTCGTTGGAGGCACAAGCGTGGGACTGCTGGTGCACTCGTTGAATGATATCATCCAGTGGATTGTAGCGGCTTTGTACGGCGGATATACCGCTTCCAACCTGCTGAAATGGCACTGGTGGCGATTCAACAGCTACGGATATTTCTGGGGAATGATGACGGGTATCATCGCAGCCATGGCTGTGCCAACAATCCTCAATAGTATCCCGGTCCTCTATACATTTCCTCTGATACTTCTGGTGTCGGTGATCGGCTGCATTGCCGGCAGTTTATTGACACTGCCGGATGATGAGGAGGTTTTGAAGAATTTCTACGTAAAAGTGCGTCCATGGGGGTTCTGGAAGCCTGTACATGAAATGGTGATCCGGGACTACCCGGGCCTGGAGGCCAATCATTATTTCAAGAGAGACATGTTTAATGTCCTCGTCGGTATTGTATGGCAAACGGCACTAACGGCAGCAGGCATCTATCTCGTGATTCAGGAATATTCATATCTGCTGATCTGCATCGTCGTTATCATCGTCACTTCAGTCATCCTGAAGGTTTCCTGGTACGACAAGATTACCGACACACCCCAAATGCCGGAAAGGAAACGGGAGAACGAACCGGTGCTATCATCCGGAGAGATATTGTGATTATGCAGACATCCGAAAGACAAATGAAAATGATCAGAAATACTCTTTTCAGGGAACGATACGAAGACCTGAAGGCCTCTTACGACTCGGTCATAGCCCGAAAAAATGAAATATCGGACTGCCGGAACGGGATTATCGAACGATATCGTCATCCGGTGCTTACCCAAGCCCACGTGCCTCTGGAGTGGAGGTACGATCTGGATCCCTCGTCAAACCCGTATCTGCTTGAAAGGATGGGGATCAATTCGGTATTTAATCCCGCGGCGATAAAGTGGAGGGATAAATACATTCTGGCAGCCCGGGTTGAGGGAAAGAACCGCAAATCGTTTTTCGGAATTGCCGAAAGCGATTCACCTGTTGACGGATTCCATTTCTGGCATGAGCCTGTGCAGATGCCGGAGACGGATGACCCCGACACAAATATCTATGATATGCGCCTGACGCGGCATGAAGACGGCTGGATCTACGGCGTTTTTTGTACCGAACGAAGGGATCCCGATGCCCCGCCGTTTGATACTACCCGGGCAATGGCTCAGGCAGGAATCTCCCGTACCAAAGATTTGGTTCACTGGCAGCGGCTGCCCGATCTGCGTACGCCTTCCGCACAACAAAGGAACGTCGTGCTGCATCCCGAATTTGTGGATGGCAAATATGCCTTTTATACCCGTCCGCAGGATGGCTTCATCGAAACGGGCAATGGAGGAGGCATCGGATGGGCACTTGCAGAGGATATTGAACATCCGGTGGTCGGGGAAGAAATCATCATCGACTCCAGAATCTATCATACGATCAAAGAAACCAAAAATGGTCAGGGGCCGCCACCGATCAAGACCGACGAAGGGTGGATCAATCTGGCGCATGGCGTGCGGAATACCGCTGCCGGACTCCGCTACGTGTTGTATTTATTTCTGACGGATAAGGACGAACCCTGGATCGTCACCCATGCCCCCGGCGATTATTTTATGGCGCCAAAAGGAAATGAACGGACAGGCGATGTATCCAATGTGCTTTTCTGCAGCGGCTGGATCAGAGATGACGACGACAGAGTGTATATCTATTATGCCTCATCCGATACCCGCATTCACGTGGCTTCAACATCGGTAGAACGACTGATCGATTTTGCGAAGAACACCCCGCCCGACCCCCTTTCATCGGCCGGAACAGTCCGCGACCGGCTGAAACTCATTAGAAACAACAGGCAATATTTGAAGAGGAGATGATTTATGGATGATACGGCAGTTTTGCTGAAGCTCAGATCAGAGCTATCCCGCGAGTTGCAGGAAAACCTCCTGCCCTACTGGCTGAAACAGGCCGTTGATAATGAAAATGGCGGATATACGGGAAGAATAAATTACAGAAATGAAACCGACCCTCACGCTCTGAAAGGGGCCATATTACATACCCGCCTTTTGTGGACATTCTCTGCCTGCTATAAAAAGTTTGGGCACCCGGACCTCAAAAAGGCCGCCCGACGAACATACGACTATCTGGTAACGCACTTTCTGGATGAGCAATATGGAGGCGTCTTTTGGGAGCTGGATGCAAAAGGGAAGGTGAACGACGGTCGTAAGTATATATACGCGCATGCTTTTGCGATTTATGCTTTTTCGGAATATGCAGAGGCATTTTCGGATTCTTCCGCTTTTAACCTGGCTGTGGAGCTGTACAGACTTATTGAGCTGAAGAGTGCTGATCCGGTGAATGGAGGATATTTTGAAGCCTTCAGCAGGGACTGGGAGCTTCTGGAGGATGTCCGCATGAGCGAAAAGGACCTCAACGAACCCAAGAGCATGAATACCCATTTGCATCTGCTGGAGGCCTACACGAATCTGTACCGTTATTCCCCACTTCCGGGGCTGCATACCCGGCTTTCATCTCTCATCAAAATCATCCTGGAATGTATCATTAATGAAAAGGGGACATCCCTGGTGGTCTTCCTGGACAGCGACTGGGCCCCAAGATCCCGAATCATTTCGTACGGCCACGATATTGAAGCCAGCTGGCTGATGATGGAAGCAGCCCGGGTTTTAGCGGATGATCAGTATTCGGTCCGTGTGACAACAACCTGTATGAAGATCGCCAGGGCGGTATTAAACAACGGACTTGACCACGACGGCGGCCTGCTTAACGAGGCGGACCCTACGGGGATCATCGATTATGATAAGGAATGGTGGCCGCAGGCGGAAGCAATGACCGGCTTCCTGAATGCCTGGGAACATGATGGCGATCATGCCTTCCTGGAAGCGGCTGTGAAGGTCTGGAATTTCATTCAAAAATATATCGTGGATCATGAATATGGAGAATGGATCCCGCGCGTCGACCGGGAAGGGGTTTCGTATAAGGATGATAAGGTACGCAACTGGAAATCCGGCTATCATAATATCCGTGCCTGCCTGGAGGGTATACAGCGGATTGAACGATTGACCGGAGCGGAGATAGAAAGCCGGGAATACGATCCGGCGATTGAACGGTCGGGAAGCCTTGAAGAAGGGGAGTTATGATGAAGCCTGTTTTTGCGGCAAATATCAGGCTTATGTTTTGTATGCCCCCAGGATGTCTTTGACCCGGGCATGAATGTCACAGATAACACAATTTATGAACTACAAATCCGGCGGATACGGAAATCCCGCAAATCTTCCGTGCTCGTGCATCTCTCTGTCTTATTCTGCGGCGAAAGGTTTCCGTGGAATGTCGGGGAGAATCTGCAGAAATTCGTATAAAACTCAGAGGCCGGGTACCGGGGAAACAAAAAGGAATCTTTCAATAATCAATAAACAACGATCAATGACAAATCTGATCTGACGATGAAATACAAATCACGAAACAACAAGCTCATCATTTGTCTGATGATAGTGGCTGGAGGATTTACGGCGGCAGGTTATGGTCAGGTTCGCCATGCTTCGCCTGTAACTACGGCATCGCGCCCGGAACTGGCGGCACAACTGCGCCATTCATTATTCTCGGATCTGCTGAATCACTGGTATCCCGAAGTGGTGGATACGGTGTATGGCGGATACCTGAGCAATCTCTCCTACGATTTTAAGCCTTTTGGCAGGCAGAATAAGTTTATCGTTACACAGGCGCGGCAGGTCTGGACACTATCGAGAGTGGTCAGCCAGTTTCCGGAATACCGGGCGGAATATAAACCCATGGCTAAGCAGGGCGTTGCTTTTCTCCGGGATAAAATGTGGGACAAACAGGACGGCGGATTTTATTCTCTTGTTACCCGCCAGGGCACTCTGATAAAAAGCGAAGACGGTTTTACCGGCACCAAGACGGCTTACGGCAACGCCTTTGCTATCTATGCACTGGCGGAATATGCCAAAGTGTTTAAAGATACCACTACCCTGGATCTGGCAAAACGGGCATTCCGCTGGCTGGATAATCATGCACACGATCCTAAGTATGGCGGATATTTCCAGAACATTCGGCGCGACGGAACCCCCTACAAAGACGGCTTTCACGGAATTCCTCCCAAAGATCAGAACAG
>CAZNHE010000083.1:0-9399 GCA_964572735.1 uncultured Chitinophagales bacterium
CTCCGAACAAGGATTTCGGATGCCGCCGGAGTGGGCTGTCCATTCCGGTACGCAGCTACACTGGCCGGTGAACCGCCTGACCTGGCCGGGTGAACGGCTGGAAAGGGTAGAGGCGGTTTATGCGGATATCATCCGTTCCCTGGCTCCTCATGAGGTGATTCATCTGCTAGTGCCCGATGCACCAATCGAAGAGCGTGTGCGGGGCATTCTTGCACAGCGGAGAGCAGATCTTTCCCATATAATTTTCCACCGGACGCCGACTAATGATGTATGGGCACGCGACTGCGGACCCGTTTTTGTCCGGAATGAAGCCGGCGAATTTGCCATCACCGACTGGGGCTATAATGCCTGGGGCGGGAAATATCCTCCCTTTGATGCTGATAACGCTTTACCCGGATATTTCGCCCGGAAATACGGAATCCGGTGTTTTTCCGTGGATATGATCCTTGAGGGCGGAAGTATCGAAACGAACGGAAATGGATTGATGATGACGACTGAGGCTGTTCTGCTAAATCCGAATCGTAACCCGAGGCTCACGAAAAGGGAGATTGAAAGATATCTGCACGATTATCTCGGCCAGGAAAGGATTATCTGGCTGAAACGCGGTCTGATGGGGGATGATACCGACGGCCATATTGACGATTTATGCCGTTTCCTGAATGAACAGACGGTTCTCGCCATGACCGTGGATGATCCGGCGGATGTCAACTATCCTGCATTGCAGGAAAACCTGGAGATTCTTGCCAAAGCCACCGACCAGGAAGGCCGTGCCTTGACCATTGAAACCCTTCCGCTCCCCGCCACCCGTATCGAAGGAACTACTGTCGACGGCTCGGAATTTGTTCCGGCCAGCTATGCCAATTTCTATATCGCCAACGGTGTGGTGCTTTTTCCATCTTACGATTCCCGTTATGATGAACAGGTTCGTTCGCTGTTGCAGCGTTATTTCCCGGACCGGGAAGTGACCGGCATCCCATGCGCCGACCTGGTGTGGGGCCAGGGTTCCATCCATTGTGTCACCCAGCAGTTGTACGGGATATGAGATGTGATGGCTGTACGTCCGGATGCAGAAGTGTGCTTATATTGTGAAGCAGTTTTATACTGAAACTAACCATACAACTATTTGTCACCTACTCGTTCCCAGCGTCTCGTTGGGAACGCACCAGCGATGAAGCTCTGCTTCACAACCCCAAACAAAAACCCATGACACGGACACGATACAGGATTTATGAGCAGCAACAGCCGCATTTCCTTACCATGACCATCGTGGACTAGATACCCTTGTTCATAAATCCGGAAATAGTCACACGAATCCTCAACTCACTGCAGTTTGTACAAAAAGAGCGGAAGGTAACGTTTTATGCCTGGGTAATCATGGAGCATCACCTTCACCTTGTCGCTGCAGCTCCGGAACTGGGCAAGACCATCAAAGAATTCAAATCCTATACCGCCAGAACTATTATCGACTATCTGAAAGAAAGAGGGGCAAAAATATGGCTGGAAAGATTGTCCGAGGCCAAACTCAGCCATAAAACCAAAAGCAGCTATCAACTCTGGCAGGAAGGAAGCCATCCTTAGGAAATCATGGGCGAAGAGATGCTAATTCAAAAGATCGAATATATCCACAATAATCCGATTCGGCGTGGATACGTCGATGAACCGAAGCACTGGCGTTATTCCAGTGCCGGAGATTACGAGGGATTGAAAGGATTGCTTGATGTGGAGACCGATTGGTATGATGATGGTCGATCAGGAAACAGAGTTTCCAAGACGCGACGTTCCCAACGAGACGTTGGGAACGAGAAGTACGGCTGAGAATCACCGGGTGCAAAAAAAGGTGGAATTTCGCATCTCCGCAAATATCACAACAATGCCTTTACTACGATACCGAGCAGAATCGACATGGTAAAGGAGATGAAAGAACCTATCAGGACATATTCGGCTTCGGCACGTCCCCGCTTGCCGGTGATTTCCCCGAAACGGAAGATGGATTTGGCTGTGATCAGAAACCCGATAGCGGCAAACTGCTGGACCAGTATCAGGGTGAGAATCAGGATGCGTTCCAGGTAACCGATCCATTTGCCTGCTTCCGGCAGCCCCTGAGTGCTTCCCGTACTTTCGAATTGGCCCTCCACGGGCTGCTGCCATTTGCGTATGAACTTGTTCACGATGATGGAGAAGGGTTGAAGCACAAGCAGGTAGCCGGTTGCCACCACCCAGAATCCTGTATGGCTGAACACATTGAACGCATCATATAGCAGAATAAGCTGCCCGTGGGTAAACCACAGCCATGCCAGGAAGATCATCACCAGATGCAGCACCTGATCAATGATGAAGAAACGCATGGTATCGGGCCTGGCGGATTTCCACCAGTCGATAAAGAAATGGGTGACCATGATGAATATCGCCACGCTGAAGTTGTGCCAGAATCCCAGGAAAAGCCAACTGAGAACACCTACGATTATCGCGTGGAAATAGAGCACGGGTGCTTTGATCCCACGTTCCCGGCGCCGGACGATCCATGAATGGGGCTGTAGAAAAAAATCGGCAAGAATATGTGCCGTCAGCAGGCGCAGGAGCATAAAATAAATGTTCATCATCTGTTGCCTTTAATCATCTTCAGAGGGGTTATGATTAGCCAGCGTATCCTGCAGGCGGTTTTTTACATAGGTAAGATATCGCGAGACGGGATGCCAGCCGGCCGTTTTGAGCCGGTTATGAATGGCTTCCTGGGAGAGATTTCTTTTTCCGGCGATCTCTGTCTGAGTATGTCTGAACATCGTCTCCGGAATGATGTCGGCCTGGGCATGGGTCCAGTTGCCGACGATCAGGTCGAGTAAACCACAGGATGCATTTAATGCGCGGTCGAGGCCGGCCCAGGGAGTTACAATGGCCAGATTCCGGTCATTGCCCCCTTCGTCCAGCAATTTACCGGACCACTGATAAGCTTCCCCGTTTCCCTCCGATATTCTTTCAGGTATGCCGTCAATCGTGCCGATGCTCATGGCCATTCGCACATCCGGGAGCTTCTGTTGCTTTTTTTTCAGGCAGCGGCGCACGGAAGCCCGCAGCAAAATCGCCACATTTAGAACCTGCTCCGGCCGGGTCAGAAGCCCCTGAAAGCTGTCCCCCCGGAATATTTCAAACGAATGGATTACCCCTGCATCGTCCGGCAATTCCGGTGTCTGCCGGTGGATCTGCTTGATAACTTCAAGCACTTTCGCGCGTTCTGCCTCATCCAGAGAGCGAGAGCGAACGATATCCCCCGTAATAACCGCGTATAATTTTGATTTGTTCATACACCAGAATTTTCGGAACGACCACAGCTTGCCTGTCTCGCTGTGATAATATAAATTCAACAGTTTATAAAAGCAATATATAACGTCACAATATTATAATAGGTAGCTATAATGTTATAGCATTATGTAAACACATCTCAGCAGGGGTTACCAAAATAGGTTGAGGTTTAATATCTTTGAAGTCGATTGTTTACCACAAAATGCGAAAAGTTTATGAATAATCCGGCGGCGGGCGAATTTTCACCGGTGATCGGCCTCGAGGTACATTGTCAGTTACTGACGCAGAGCAAGGCTTTTGTGTCCGTCTCAACCGAATTCGGAGCCGAACCGAATACCAACGTGAGTCCGTTGTGCCTTGGACATCCGGGTACCCTGCCTGTAGTGAATGAGAACCTGATCCGCTACACCATACGAATGGGGCTGGCAACGCACTGTAAGGTGACGCCCCGCTCTATCTTCGCCCGAAAGAATTACTTTTATCCCGATCTTCCCAAAGGATATCAGATTTCCCAGTACGAAACGCCGATTTGTTACGGGGGCTATATCGACATCACCCTGGAAGACGGCACCGAGAAACGGATCGGCATCACACGAATTCATATGGAGGAAGATGCCGGAAAATCGATTCACGATCAGGATCCGTATCATACGCTTATCGATCTGAACCGTGCCGGAACACCTCTGATCGAGATCGTGTCGGAGCCGGATCTGCGATCACCCGCCGAGGCATACGCATATCTGACTAAAATCAGGCAGATTGTCCAGTATCTGGAGATTTGTGACGGAAATATGGAGGAGGGGAGCCTGCGGTGTGATGCCAATGTGTCCATCCGTCCAAAGGGTCAGAAAGAGTTTGGAACGCGCACCGAACTAAAAAACATGAACTCGTTCCGCAATGTCGAGCGTGCCATTCAGTTTGAGATCGAACGGCAGGAGCAGGTGATTCGCAGCGGAGGCGTCATAAATCAGCAAACCCGCCTGTGGGATTCCAACCGCCTGGAAACCCGCGAAATGCGCTCAAAAGAAGAAGCACACGACTATCGTTATTTCCCCGAACCGGATATCCCCCCGGTGATTGTCACGGATAAACTTCTTGATGAGATCCGGAGTGAACTTCCGGAAATGCCGGATGTGCGCCGCCGGCGGTTTATGGATTCATTTGGGCTGCCCGAGTTTGATGCAGACGTATTGACCGACACCCGTTACATGGCGGACTATTTCGAGGAGGTCCTTCGCCATGTGAACAAACCCAAGCCGGTCGCCAACCTCATCATAACGGAGGTCCGCCGGGTGTTGAATGATAAAAGCATAGCTATTCACGACTTCCCGGTTTCTCCGGAACGTCTGGGTGGGCTTATCAAACTCCGAGAGGATGACAAGATTAGTTCTTCGGCCATGCAGACCATCTTCAATGAAATGCTGACGAACGATCAGGATGCGGAGACGCTGGCCGTTGATCTCAATCTGCTACAGGTTTCCGATACCGGTTTTATAGATAATCTGGTTGATGAAGTGCTTGATGAATTTCCGGATAAAGTCGCCGGGTACCTTGGTGGCAAGGAAGGATTGCTTGGCTTCTTCATCGGCCAGGTGATGCGCCGCTCCGGGGGAAAGGCCAATCCCAAAATGGCCCGTGATGCAATTCTTGACCGATTAAAGGCCAGGGCGTGAAAGACAGGAAACCCGGACGAATGAATGGTTTTCACTGGCATGCCCGGTTCACCTGGCTTCCGGCCGTACTTCTTTTATCCTTTTACGCCTGTTCATCCCGGCCGGAATTGAAATCGGCGCTGGTCTATGGAACAATTACCGTGCCGGCTTCAATCGATTCAAGCAACGATTTTTCGGGGATTCATCTAACCATTATCCGGCGCGACACCGCCGACAAGGCAGATACTCTGTATCAGGCCGTCACAGATATTTCCGGAAAATTTACCGGAACTGCCGAATTCCGGGAAAAAGGAATCTATCCGTTGCTGATCAGCCGGCACAAAACACTGATCTCATCCTCATCGGTGATTCTGGCTGATAAGGATACGGTACATATTACAGGACAAATACCTGATTTCGCAAAAACTTCTAAAATCACCTCTCATGAAGAAGATGCCTGGAAAATTTATCAGCGTCTGCTCGGGAATTACGACCGGGTAATGAAATTCGTGAGAAACGGACAGATTGGTACGGATACGCTGCCGCATGTATACCACATCTGGAGTAATTTATTTTGGTCGGTATATCAGCAGCATCCCGAAACGATCGCTGCCCATCGGTCGGCAGTGACCACGATCCGGATATTGGAAGGATGGGATGACAGCCTTGCTTTTGTGCGGCTCCGGCAGATCAAAAACCCGGAGATCAAGGCAGACCTGTCAGGGGACTTAATGGCTATCCTTGCTCAGAGGCGGGGACTGAATCGTGCATTGCTTTATACGGACTCCCTTTCTCAGGCAAGCGGGAGCCGCAGGCTGAAGATAGCACTCGGTATGAGCAAAATAAAAATGCTGTACGACAGCACTCACATTGAGCAGGCCCGTTCGGATTTGTTCACTTTTAAAAAGACTTTCGCCGCAAAGAACAGGCAGGCCCGTTTGTTTGCCAAAAGTATGCAGTATGACCTCGACAGCCTTGCGCCGGGAATGCCTATGCCTTCGTTCTCGGTCATTACGCTGGACGGGGACACGCTGACCAACAGGTCTTTTCTTGGCCATCCGTACATAATAGAAATCACGGGGCTGGCTAATCGTCTGTATCAGCAGCAATATGCGGATATGAATGCGCTGTATCTCGTCTACCATTATTTCGGGCTGAGATTCCTCACGGTCCCGATCGATGCCAGCCAGGTCACGATTAATGCTTTTTATAAGGAACGCGCACGCAACTGGCCGGTGGCCCGCGCAGGATCATACAAATATTCCCATCTATTGCGCAGGTTAAATGTCCAGCTCATTCCAACACGCTTTCTGGTAGATAAAAAGGGGAGGATCGTACGAAAATATGTAGGCTCCGGGAGCCAGTATCTTATTCAGGACCTTGATAAAGTGTTTCACAAAACGGAGAATCAATCATGAGAAAAATATTAATTGCCGGTAACTGGAAGATGAATATGGGACCGGGAGAAACCCGGCAATTCCTGTCCGGTCTTGAAAAACAGCTTGAAGGGAAGCGCCCGGAGGTGGAGATTCTGGTCTGTCCGCCGTTTACTTCATTGGCAGCCGCCGCAGAAACCCTGAAGGAATCCTCATCCGTCCACCTGGGTGCTCAAAACATGCATTTCCTGGATAACGGAGCTTATACCGGCGAGGTCAGTGGACGTATGCTGAGGGAATCGGGGTGTCGTTATGTGATCCTCGGCCATTCCGAACGCCGGCAATACTTCGGGGAGACGGACGAAGGGGTCAACAAAAAGGCTTTGAAAGCTCTGGAAATAGGATTGCGTCCGATCATTTGTGTTGGAGAAACACTTGGCGAACGGAAGGATTCGAAACATTTCGAAGTGGTGAGCGATCAGATCAAAGGAGCCTGTGCCGACATCCCGGAGACACAACTCGGCGAGGTCGTTGTCGCTTATGAACCTGTTTGGGCTATCGGAACAGGGGAGACGGCTACCCCGGATCAGGCTCAGGAGATGCATAAGTTTATCCGCGACGAGATTGGCAAATTATTTAATCCGGAGAGGGCAGACAACGTGCGTATTTTATATGGCGGAAGCATGAAACCGGGCAATGCCGAAGAACTGTTGAGCCGGCCTGACGTAGATGGAGGATTGATCGGCGGGGCCAGCTTAAAAGTGCAGAGCTTTGCAGCCATCATCGCAACAGCGCAAGACATCGTGAATCAATGAGCAGCCGGGAAATAAAAAATGTTCTGGTGATCGGGAAAGGGGGCCGCGAGCACGCTATAGCCTGGGCGTTGCGCAACTCGGAGCTGGTGGAGAATGTCTACATCGCTCCCGGCAACCCGGGTACGGCACAGGTCGGAACGAATATCGAATGCCATATAGATGATTTTGATGAAATCGCCGGCATCATTGAAGAATATGCTGTCGACATAACCGTCGTGGGACCCGAGCAGCCTTTGGTCGATGGATTGACCGATTTCCTGAAAGAACGGGGGCATCCGGCTTTTGGCCCTTCGAAATCGGCTGCACGGCTGGAGGGCAGCAAGAGTTTTGCAAAATCCTTTATGAAACGGCACAATATTCCCACAGCAGAATGTCGTGTTTACCAACGGCAGGAATGGGAAATGGCCGAAGATTTCATCCGGAAAAATGAAAAATGGCCGGTGGTGCTGAAGGCCGACGGACTGGCTGCCGGGAAAGGAGTTTTCGTCTGTAAAGATCGCGAGGAAGCCTTGGATCGGCTCGGCGATTTACATGATCAGCCGGCATTTGAAAAAGCCGCAGATACCCTGGTCATTGAAGAATTCCTGGAAGGGGAAGAACTCTCCGTCTTTGCTATATCGGACGGCGGCCATGCCCACATCCTCAGCTATGCCCGTGATTACAAGCGCATCGGCGAAGGAGATACCGGGCTGAATACCGGGGGAATGGGCTCGGTCACTCCTGTGGATCAGGTCGATACCTCTTTGTTGGAGGAGATCTGTCGTTCGATTGTCGATCCGACCATCAGGGGAATGGCTGAAGAGGGGAATCCGTACCGGGGGCTGCTGTATTGCGGATTGATGCTTACCGCGGAAGGCCCCAAAGTGATCGAATATAACTGCCGTTTCGGCGATCCGGAAACGCAGGTCGTGCTTCCCCGCCTGCAGTCCGACCTGATGCAGCTTATCCTGTTAAGCGAGACCGGCGAACTGGATAAAATTCGCATCGTGCAGGATCACCGGAGTTATTGTTGTGTGATCCTGGCGTCCGGCGGATATCCCCGGGATTATGAAAAAGGGAAAGTGATTCGGGGCCTGGATCTCGTGGGAGATGATACCCTTTTGTTTCATTGCGGCACGGCCATACGCGACGGCGAAGTGGTGACCTCAGGAGGCCGTGTGATAGCCGTTGTCTCATCAGGAGAAACGATGGATGAAGCAGTTAAAAACACCTATGCAGAGGCAGAAAAAATTTCATTCCAGGGGTGCTACTGTCGCAGGGACATCGGCCGTAGGGCGGACGCCCGTCCGCAGGGAACGATTGACGATTGACGAATTGACAATAAATGATCTTTCATAAAACTTCCTGTTTAACTCTGTTCCTTTGTGGTATAAAGTTGTTATAAATAATCTCCCGGGAGACATCTGTTCCGACAAGTTATCCTGTAAAACTGCAATCGGGATGATCCTGCTTTGGTTGCTGTTGCTTGCGGCTGTTCCTGAAGCATCCGCTCAATCCGCCTTTCTGTTAAAGCCGCTGGTCACCGGGCTGGATCATGCTTCGGCAATATCGGCTGCACCAACAGGTTTTCTTTTCATTGTGGAGACAAACCGGAACCGGGTTGTGGAGTTCGATACCCTCGGCAGGCGGGTCGATTCTCTGGGTAATTTCGGGTTCGGAAACTATCAGTTCGACGAACCTCTCGATGTGGATGCCACTAACGGTCTGAAAATCTACATCAGTGATAACGGCAATCGGCGGGTGCAGATTTATGACCGCCATTTCCAGTATCTCGCCACGATATCTGCCGGACGCGGACATTCGTCGGCAACGTCCTATTCCCCAACGGTCCTCTGTGTGGACAACCGGGGAGACCTGTTCTTTTATGATGATGAAAGCAACGACATCCTGCGTTTCGATACGTACGGAAAGTTGGATCGGGCTTTTAACCCGCAGACTATGGGCACCATCCGGAACCCGTCGGCCATGATCTATAGCAACAGCCGCCTTTATCTCGCTGATCCCGAAAATAAAGTGATTCATGTACTGAGTGTGCAGGGCAATTACCTCGGCTTCTTCGCCGGCGCAGGCGAAGTGCAGGGATTGGCGGCAGGAAGGTCTGGCATCTGGATCATAGATAGAAAAAACCTGAAGGAATACAGCCCGCAGGGACGTCTGATAATGGTCCGGAAGCTCAGCCTGTCTGAGGATCCCGTCGATATAGGAATACTTGGAGACAGGCTTTATATATTGACTCCTTCAGAGCTTTTCATGGGAAAG
>CAZNHE010000083.1:9499-13415 GCA_964572735.1 uncultured Chitinophagales bacterium
GTGCCGACAATGGAGGGTGGGGCAATGGCGACGACGACCAGCGCGATAATCAGGACCCCACCGGCTTTACTGAAACCGGCGGTCAGCCCGCTTCCCCGCGAGCGAACGCGGGTGGGATAAACTTCAACCGCGTATGCCGAAAGGACAGCCATCACCGAACTGATGCCCCAGATCGGCATGACCAGGAGAGGGTAGAGTAATAGTTTATCATGAACGACGGCTTTTCCTGCTATGGCAAAACCAAGCATAGAAATGGCTGTGAGACCGGCCAGCAGGATAAGCGTCTTTTTGCTGCTCCAGAAGCCGTACAGCCATGCGACCACAAATGTGAAAGGAAAGCCGATCAATGCGGAGTTGCGAAGCAGTCCGCTGGCAGCCTGCTCACTGAAGCCCATTTTTTGCAGGTCTGAAGGTATCCAGAGCCGGAATCCGAAGGATACCAGTCCGACCCCCAGTGCCAGCAGAACGACAGAGGCTGTTATTGGGAGATAGGGGGGCTGAAATAACTGCAGGAAGCGATCTTTCACCCGCAGTTCTGCAGTTTCTGCCGGAACCTCCTCTTTAATGATGGCCGCTCCGTACCGCTCCATCACGCCCTGCGCCTCGCGGACACGGCCGCGGGTAAGAAGATATCTCGGCGATTCCGGGATCCATCGGTTCAGGAGAATAAGCAGTACCCCTGTCGGAAGCCCGACCAGCCAAAGGATACGCCAGCTATAAAGAGGCACGAGCCAGGCAGCAAGAGAACTTGAGACGATGTAAGCCCCGGCAACATCACTTCCGATCAATACCATCAGCCATCCTCTGTGCCGCGCGGGAATCACCTCTGCCATCATCGTAAACATGATAGGAAGCATGCCGCCGACGCCAAGCCCCATGACGAAACACATGAGGAAGTTCATCCAGTACATGGGCATGGAGCCGCAGGCACTGGTGGCGATGAAGATGATTCCTGCCATCAGGATGGAAGCACGCCGGCCGATACGGTCGCCCAGCCATCCCCAGAGAAAAGATCCCAGTACGGTTCCCGTGATACCACAAAGCGGTAATAAAGCCGCGGGTACGGTTCCGTTCGGATCGACCGGCGATAGAAGCCCGTATTCTTTTGCAAATCCCGGAAGCACGAATGAGAGGGTCGTCGGCTTCATAACATCAATAGTGACGGCGACGGCCATTACTACCAAAAGTCCGATATGTGAGGAATTGACAGATGCGTCATCCATGGCACGTATCCTGATGTGATAGTCATCATCCTTTGAACGCGGGCCTGATGTGGGAACCAGGCTGTAAAGCGTGACGAGGATTCCGGCCAGGGAAAGGATCATCCCTAAAGACATGGCCAGGCCCACCGGATGCCCGGCCAGGTGATAGCCGATATCACGGGCATTGATGTACATCGGCAGCTGCAAGACAACACCAACTGTGACACATAACAGACCTGCCCAGAAAACGGGCTGATTCCTGAATAGAATTCCCCCGCGGGGAGAAGCTTTGTCGGATCTCATAATCGCTCTTTATTTTAATGATGAGGTAAGTTTCCTGCGAATCTTCGGTAAATTGTAAAAACACACAATTAAGCATAACCAAACACTCCAAAATATAAAAATTTTCTTGAGGGACAAATAAATGCAGGGCAGGCCGGGAACACGGGAAAAATTCCCGGAAGTTTCTTCTCATCAATCTTCGGCCTCCTGTTTTGGATGGTTGCATATTTCCTTCTATGTTACCTTTCGCCGGACAGGAGTTCATTGCTGAGCCGAATGCTGCAATGACGGTTATCTTAAAGAGATAGTACGGGGCTTTTTCCGGCAGACCGCCTTCAAAAAGGCTGTAGCTGATTATCATCATTCAAGTTCAAAACAGGATACGGAATGGAACGAAAGCAAATCATTATCGGGTCTTTGATTCTCTCTGTGGCGATTATCGTGGGAGTGATTATCCTGAGCATCACCTGGCATTCCAATTACAAGATGAATCAGACCATTTCGGTAACCGGATCGGCGGATGAGGTCATAACGTCGGATATTGGTTATCTTTCCGGCACAATTAATGCCAGGGGTAAGACGGCGGTGGAAGCGTTCGATAACCTCGAGAAACAAAAGCCGGTACTTCTCGATTATTTGGAAAAACACGGTTTTGCCAAAGATTCCGTCACATTTTTTACGGTAAACAGCTATGATCAGCAGGAGTTTGATGAGAAAGGGCGCCCTACCGGGAAGATACTGTCCTATCATTATAGCCAGCGGATAGAAATAGAATCAACCGACGTTCAGCGTATTAAAGAAGTGTCGCTGGATATCAGTTCTCTGATCACAAAAGGTGTCGATTTCAAGGTGCAGCCTCCCCGTTATTTTTATTCGGATCTGGCCGATCTGAAAATAGCTATTCAGGCGAAAGCTGCCAAAGATGCCATGAAACGTGCACAGCGTATTGCCGAATCGACGGGAAGTACTCTTGGTCCGCTTACAGGGGCGAGCATGGGGGTTCTGCAAATTACTGCGGTAAACTCCACGCAGGTCAGCAGCTATGGCATCCGCGACGTGACCACCATTCAAAAGAAGATCACCGGCGTGGTAAGGGCTACTTTCCTGATCAAGTAAAAGTTATTGGATTGCAGAAGACCTGATGTCCGATCACGCATTTCTCATTGAAAACCCCGGTATCACCGCTGCAGGACGGTTTTTCGGAACGCAGAGTTATGGATTTGAATAACAATAATTTGAGTGTTGTTTAGTAATAAATCGATGCTTATTATCTTATAAGCATACACGTAAAATCTTTATTCTTGGGGCCCCTGAAATGAACGATAGTCAAACTGCACCTGTTATAAATCTGAATTTCAACCCAAGAATATATTCCGCTTAAAACTAACCTTATGGGAGGCATATTTTATGAAGCTTTCACACCTTAGCATAGTCGTACTTACGATCGGAGTTGTGGTTGCCGGTTGTAGCAAAAAGAGTCAGATGAACAACAGGCAGGGAGCCATGGATTCATCGATGGCGGCTGACACCACGAGTATGTTCGGTGCAAATCAGGGTCAGGCCAATGCCAATAACAGCACCTATACCGCGGATTTATCGGGTAACAACGTATCCCCGTCTGCTGTGAACACCGATGCAAGTGGGGAAGCTTATTTCCGGGTCAATAAGGATAGCACAGAAATTTATTACACCGTTGACCTGTCAAATGCGGATAGTGTAAAGATGGTTCACATTCATTATGGGGCTCCGCACCAAAACGGTCCCATTGTTGTCTGGCTGTTTCCCAAGAATCCGACGCCGACATTGAAGGCGGGTCCGATTAACGGAACCCTGGAGCAGGGCGTTATAGCCGATAGTTCCCTGGTAGGTCCGTTTGAAGGGAAGAGCGTGAGTGATCTGATTCATGCTATTCAGCGGGATAGTGCCTACGTCCAGGTTCATACTGCGAGACATCCGGCGGGAGCCTTGCGGGGGGCGCTCGAGGTTCAATAGTATTTTCCTTATTCTCCAGTGAAGGGCCGGTTTATGAAACCGGCCCTTTCTATTTGTGATCTTCGCATGGCGGTGATGCCGTTCCTTTGGCATCGTGGGTGAGCCTGCTTATATTCGGCTCTTAAAAGATACTACAAAGCTATTTTTAAGGAACCTTTCATGGAGCAGGAGCCTGTATATGAACAAAGTCCGAAGCCGGTTTCCGTCGGTGACTGGATGATTACCCTTTTAATTACAGCCATTCCCATTATTGGTTTTATTATGCTGTTTGTCTGGGCTTTCGGAGGAGGCAACAAAATCAGCAAAGCCAATTGGGCAAAAGCTATCATCCTTTGGTACATCATCCTCGTGGCACTCTTCATTCTTTGGTATCTGATCGGACCATCCATATTTTCCCCTGGTGGAAGCAGATCCGGTTCCACCGTCTATTTTTGAGGTGG
>CAZNHE010000084.1:0-9198 GCA_964572735.1 uncultured Chitinophagales bacterium
TCAAGGCCGTTCGCAAAGCAGGGGTGGTTGTGTGTGCGGGCATTCATATGAGTGATATTCCCGCTTTTCCCTATCGGGTTTTGTGGGAAGAACGACAGCTCCGCTCGGTCGCCAACCTGACCCGTGCCGATGGAGAGGGATTCATCCGGGCGGCTTCGGAAACGAAGATCATGACTGAAGTGCATCCGTATCCCCTGGATCAGGCCAATCGTGCCCTGCAGGACCTTCGGGAAGGGAATTTTAACGGTGCCGCCGTTCTCATAATGGAAAGGCGGCCGACTGAGGAGAGTGGCCTTTAGAATGGATATTTTTCTCAGAATATGCAATCAACAGATAATTATGGCGATATGAGGCAGATATCGGTCCGGGGGCGCGAATACCTCCGATAAGCGAAAAGCTTGAATTAGAACGCATAAAATCGTAATCTTTGTTTTACTGAAGAGGAGCATCAGCCAGGCAGTTGTTTTGAGGATGCCAGAATCCGACGAAGCCAATGATGGGGACTGATGCCGAAGCGCCTGATCGTTTGGCAGGTCGGGCGTTGATCACACGGGCTGAATCCCTGTGATTGTCACGTGCAAAAAACGTGGAGAGCTTCTGGTGGCCGGATGATCATCCGGATTCTTCCTTTGGCTCTTCTTTCGTATTCTAATGGTTTCATCCTGCAGAAAATGGTATCTCAAGATATCTGCACGTTTCCCCTCTTTTTTAATTGAATACAGAATCTGAATTTTGATGAACCAAAGAGTAAGTGTCTCCAAATTCGGCGGAACCAGCCTTGCTGATTTTGAAGCCATACGGCGTTCGGCAGATATTGTTGCCGGAGATGCCGAAACGCGTATCGTAACGGTGAGCGCGACCTCGGGAACAACCAACTCCCTGGTAACGCTGAGCCGCAATGATCCGGATCCAGCAGGGAAAATGAGCATCCTGGACGAACTAAAGGTCAGGCATGCGAACATCATCAGCCACTTTGATCATCCTGAAACAATAGAACCGCGTCTGAAAGAATTGTTCGATTACCTCCACGAACTGGCTATCAGCAACAAATCGACAATCTCTCCGGCGCAGCGGGACGATATTCTCTCACATGGAGAATTGATTTCATCGCTGATTTTCACGCAGGCCCTGCAGGAGGCAGGGGTGGATGCCGTGTGGCAGGATGCACGGCAGGTGATCCGGACCGATTCCTCATGGGGGAATGCCGAGCCGGATTTTGCACTCATCCAAAACAGGATTCAGTCACAATGGATACCGCTGATCAAAAATCAGGTGATTGTCACCCAGGGATTTATTGGATCGGATACCGAGGGGCATACAACCACGTTCGGTCGGGGCGGGAGCGATTACAGCGCTGCCATCATCGCCGAGGCGGCCGGAGCCGTATCCCTGAAAATCTGGACCGACGTTCCTGCGATCTATACCACAGATCCCCGCCTGGTTCCTGAAGCTCATCCCATAGAGGAGATCAGCTTTGCAGAAGCGGCCGAATTGGCCACTTTTGGCGGAAAAATACTTCATCCGGCCACCCTGCTTCCGGCGGTCCGGTCAGGTATTCCGGTATATATCGGATCGAGTTTTCAGCCTGAGCGGAAAGGTACCTGGGTAGTTGAACGCACGAAGAGCGATCCACTGGTTCGCGCCGTCACGGTTCGCCGGAAACAAACCCTGCTGACGCTGCAAAGCCTGAATATGTTTCACCGGTACGGGTTTTTAGCACGGGTTTTCTCAATCCTTGCCCGGTACAGGATGAGTATCGATTTAATAACCACTAGTGAAGTCAGCGTTTCGCTGACGATCGACAACCTTGAGTACGCCACAGGCAAGGCTACCCTGCCGACAGAAATGGTGGAGGAATTGCGGGGGTTCTGCACCCTCAACGTGGAAAAAGATCTGTCCCTGGTGGCCCTGATTGGAAATCATATGCAATCCACGAAAGGACTCAGCGGGCGGTTGTTCCATGAATTGGGCGATTTCAATGTCCGGCTTATCTGCCATGGCGCCAGCTCTCATAACCTCTGTTTCCTGGTGAGTGAAAAGGAGGCCACGCAGGTGGCGGTGAAAATTCATTCGGTTTTTCTCAACCAGCCGGAGCCATCCATGGCCGAAACATCAAATCAGACATACAGCAGATGAAAACAGCCGTTATCGGAACAGGAAAAACAGGCGGCCGGGTAGCGGCTTTGCTGAACCAGGCGGAAATCAGCGGAACGTTCGACCGGTTGCATCCGCCGGATGAAAAGGATCTTTCTGCCGCAGATGTCGCTATTATTTTTGTACCCGGCGATGCTGCAGGGGCTCTGTTCAACACCGTGCTGGAGTCCGGTACGCCGGCCGTGTGGGGCACTACCGGTTATTCCTGGCCGGAGGATTTGGATCAACAATTAAAACGTGCCGGAACCCGCTGGATACTGGCTTCCAATTTCAGCCTGGGGATGCAAGTGATGCGTCATTGTATTGAACGGCTCTCACAGACCTCTGCAATCCTGAAGGATCCGGAATTCCGGATTCACGAAATACATCATACGGCCAAAAAAGATGCGCCCAGCGGCACGGCTTTGTCCTGGAAAAACTGGCTGGGAAAAGAAGCCCCCATCACATGGGACCGCCGCGGCGATATTAAGGGGATTCATGAGCTTACTGCGCAAACGGCAAATGAATCCATCCAATTGAAACATGAGGCTCTTTCGCGGGATGTCTTCGCCGAGGGAGCCATCTGGGCGGCACGATACCTTATCGAACATCCGGAGATGCAACCCGGACTCTATCCTTTTGAAACGCTTATTGATCAAACTTTTGAGGAGATTTTCCATGAATACCATCACTGACCAATTTTTATGGACCGCCATCATTACGCCTTTTGATGAAAGAGGACAGGTCGATTATGACGACCTGGAAAAACTGACCGGCATTCAGGCAGAAGCGGGAAATGGGGTTCTGATTCTGGGCAGCACAGGAGAGGGGCTTGCCCTGACGACGGAGGAGAAAAAAGAGATCGTCCGCTTTGTATCCGGACTCAGCCTGCCCGTTCCTATAATGGTGGGCGTGGGCGGCTTTAACCTGGAGGAGCAACTGAAATGGATTGACTTCTGTAATGAATTTGCGATCAATGCGTTTCTGCTCGTCACACCTTTGTATGCAAAACCGGGTATTGAAGGACAAACGCACTGGTTCAAAAGTCTGATGGATCGTGCTGAACGGCCTTGTATGCTTTACAATGTTCCTTCACGCACGGGGGTGGAACTTCATCCACAGACCCTGAAGAACCTGGAAAACCATCCCGATCTTCTGGGAGTGAAGGAGGCCAGCGGCCAGATAAAGAAATTCCAGGAGTTTCGTGTGACTTGTCCCGATGTCGACCTTTACAGTGGTGAGGATGGTTTGCTGCCTTACCTTGCCGCAGCGGGCGTCAAGGGTCTGGTTTCCGTTATCTCGAATATCTGGCCTGCGGAAACGCGGCTGCATGTCCGATACGCCCTTGAAGGCCGAAGCAGCGAGCTTTTCCCGGTCTGGAAGCAGGCCTCCGAAGCCTTATTTGTAGCAACTAACCCGATACCGGCCAAGGTGCTGCTCCATCATAAAAAAATCATCAAAACGCCGGTGTTGCGTCCTCCGCTGGCAATAGCCGATCTGTCTACAAAGGAGCCGCTGATTGCCGCCGATACTGCCGTATCCGAATGGTTCAGGCGACAGGAGCCGCAGGAACAGAGTGAATTTGTCTTGAAAAACCGTTAACATCCTGCGCATAACAGGAAGGTTGATCAAACAAAAAAACTATGTCCCCTGGCTGGAAGGAAACACTCGATGAACTGGAGAAAGGAACGCTGCGCGCGGCATTTCCTGCAGGAAGCGGTTGGGAGGTCGACACCCGCGTAAAGCAAGCCATCCTGGACACGTTTAAAGCGGGTGAGAATATCGAATTTGGCGGCATTTACGCAGGTTTCGTTGATAAAAACAACCTGCCGCCCCAAGCATTCTCTCCATCCCGGAAAATCCGTTTTGTACCTGGGGGGAGCTCGGTCCGGAGGGGAGCTTACCTGGCTCCCGGTGTCATTGTGATGCCTCCATCGTACGTCAACATCGGAGCATACGTTGATGAAGGATCGATGATCGACAGCCATGTGTTAGTTGGTTCCTGCGCCCAGATCGGCAAAAACGTGCATCTGTCGGCAGGTGTCCAGATCGGCGGAGTGCTGGAGCCGATCGGCTTACGGCCGGTTATCGTTGAAGATGGCTGTTTTATTGGTGCAGGAGCTATTCTGGTTGAAGGAGTGCTGGTAAAAAAAGGTGCCGTTATTGCGCCGGGAGTCGTTCTTTCGAAATCCGTGCCGGTGTACGACTGCATCCAAAAGAAAATATTAGGGAAAGGAGAGGCTATCCCCGAAAATGCGGTCGTAATCCCCGGAACACGTCCCATCAAGAATGAATGGGCCTCCGGAGAAGGGCTTTCCGTGGCATGCCCGGTCATCATCAAATACCGGGATGCCAGGAGTGATGCTTCCCTGGTTTTGGAAGATTTGTTGCGGTGATAGATGATGATCAGTAGTTAATAGTTATTTTGTTGCGAGCGATTGGTTCATAGAGACGCGAAATTTCGCATCTCTATAAACCAACAATTCGTAATTCTTCATTCGTAATTGACATAACCTTTGTCTGACAGAAACATTTTAATCGCGTATGGAGGCATTTCGCCGGAACATGAGGTTTCGGTATTAACGGCCCTGCAGGCTGAAAGTGCGCTCCGGGAGACTCCATACCAGCCGATTCCCCTGTACGTCACCAAGGGCGGCCGGTGGCTCACCGGACAGGTTTTATTTGACCTCAAGCGGTATCAGGATATCAAAGGATTGGAAAAAGAGGCCATCCCATGCACCTTCGAGATCGATCAATCGGGGCGTGCCCTCCTCGTAGAGATCGCCAGGAAGGGTCTCTTTGGGAAATCACAGAAGGTTCCTGTTCATGCGGTCCTGATGGGCTTTCATGGGGCGGATGGCGAAAACGGCGCCTTTCAGGGGCTGGCCGAAAGCCTCAACCTTCCTTACTCAGGCAGCGGCGTACTTGCATCTTCGCTGGGTATGGATAAATGGCGAGCCAAGATATTTTGCCGTGCAAATAACATTCCCGTAACCAAAGACGTCAGCTTCACCGAAACCGACTGGGGGCACAATCAGACCGGCCTTATGGAAAAAATCGATGCTCTGGGCCGGTCCGTTTTCGTAAAACCGGTCCATCTGGGCAGCAGTATCGGGGTGATCAGGTGTTCCGGCCGGGAGGAAGTGATCGAAGCGGTCGAAACCGCCTTTCGTTATGATAACCGGCTGATTATTGAGGAAGCCGTGCAGCCTCTCATAGAGATCAACTGCTCGGTGCTTGGAGATGAAGAATCCGCACAGGCCAGCGTTTGTGAACAGCCGCTCGGCAAGGAAGAGTTGCTGACGTTTGAAGATAAATACCTGAGTGGGGATGCCGGTAAAGGGATGGCCTCAGCCGACCGGAAGATTCCCGCACCCATTTCCGACGAACTCACCGGGCACATCCGGGAACTTTCTGTACGGATATTTCAACTGATGGATTGTGCGGGCGTGGCCCGGCTGGATTTTCTGATCAACGCGGAAACGGATCAAATCTATTTTAATGAGATAAATACCATCCCCGGCTCGTTTTCTTTTTATTTATGGGACGAATCGGGCATCTCATATCCGGAATTACTAACAAAGCTGATTTCTCTGGCCGAAGAAAGGCATCGCCGGAAAAACGGACGCATCCGCAGTTATGAAACGAACCTCCTGAATAAAAAATCGGTTCAGGGAATCAAAGGACTCAAATTTCGGAAGTCCTAACCCGTTGACAGATAGGATGTTTTAAATGGTTGAACTTTCCTGCTATGAAAAATTCCAAATCGATCCTCTTTTTTAGTCGCAGCCGGGAGCTCCGTCTGGGTCTGTTGACGGCTGTTCTCGGGTTCACACTGGTTTCCTGCCACGGTCCGGAAACGATCATTGTTCAAAAATCAGCAAAAAATGCCAGTAAGCCGGGGCAGTACAATCCTTCAGAATCAAATCAGGAAGATATCCGTACGCTGAATTACGGAGAGACCAATGAAATTGAGAGCCTCGATCCTCTTTTTGCTCATAACGACGCCACATTTCGTGTCATCAGGCTGGTCTATGAAGGATTGACGGGATTGAATGACCATGGGGAAGTCGTTCCCCGGCTCGCCCGAAGCTGGGACGTCAGTGCCGATTCGCTGACCTATACCTTCCATCTGCGACCGGGCGTTTATTTTCAGGATAACGAAGTATTCTCCAGCGGGCGGGGCCGTCTCATCAAGGCTTCCGACGTGGAGTACGCCCTGACGCGTACGGCGAAAAAGGATTTGCCCGGCTATGCCGCGCATCTTTTCATGGATATTCACGGATACGACACGTTTTATAAAGAACAACATCAAATCTTCGATCCTGATGCAAGGATCATGAAAACGATACCCGGTATTCAGGTTGTTAACGACAGCACGCTGAAGATTGTACTTGATCTGCCCGATCGCTATTTGCTTTACAAACTGGCTTCTCCTTACGCGGTCGTTTATCCGCAGGAAGCCGTTGATTATAACGTACAGGGGTTGAATGCGAAACTGGGCCGGCAGCATCTGGGGCTGACGGTCAATCCGGTAGGCTCCGGACCCTTTGTTTACGATCACAGCGAAGGCGATTCGATCTACGTGTTTGTCAGGAATCCTCATTATTGGCAGTCATCCGGGGATTCTCTGCTGTCGCCCGAAAAGATCCGGGTTTATCGCTTTTCAAGTGAGGGGGGATTGTTTCGTGCTTTTTCGACCGGAGTCATCGATTATATCCCACGGGTTGGACCTGCTTTGCTGCAATCGCTGACGAACCAGGATGGAGCACTGAAACCTGGTTACTCTTCAAAGTTCAGCCTGGTCGGGCTCCCCGGCCGGAACCGGGTAGAGCTTCTTTTCAATCCGGAGAACGATCAGAAGGTTTCGTTGTCTGAAGCGACGGGACTTGTAGAACGGTTTCATCCTCAAAATTATATCTCATCTCTTCCCGAAAATACGGCAGAGCTTTTGTATGAGAAACCGGCTCCCACGGATTTTTCCGGAGAAACCGTAGTTCAGGATACCGGCCGGGCGATTTATATAGCCAATACGGAAAACAAAACGCAGCTCCATTTTCTCAACTCTTTTATTCGTACCTTACGGCCCGTAGTGAAGATACTGCGTTTTCAGAGCCTGGTAATCAGCCGGCCCGTCACTTTTTATCTTCGGGAGCCGGAAAACTTCTATCCGGAAGCTTCTTTCGCAAAACGGGATAACCTGTTGCTGGTTTTGGGATACAAACGATATGCGCTGACCCGGAAGGGGATTGCAGGTATTCATTACAACAATTATTCCTGGTGGCAGGATCTGACGCAGGTCAGCATCCCGGAAACGCTTGCTTCGGGGGGAACATGATACTTTCAGCAAATGCGGAAGATTATTGATGAAACTTGCTGTTATAGCTAATCCTTCAAAATATGCTATCAAGGAGCCTTTTCAGCAATTGCTCAGATGGGCTTCCGGGAGAGATATAGAAGTCTATTTTCATAAAGACCTGGTCAGCCTGCAGGAAGAAAAGGCCGGGTCCGGCTGCCATCCGGTCGACTCGGAGCTTGAGGCCATTGATGAGGCGAGATTTGTGATCGCTATGGGAGGCGACGGCACCATGTTGCGTACTGCGCGTCTGGTTAATTCTCAGGGAAAACCCATCCTCGGTGTAAATAGCGGCCGGCTCGGCTTCATGGCGAATACACAGCCGGATCAGCTTGTAAGAGCTCTGGAACATCTTCTCGCGGGAGATTATAAGCTGGACAAGCGATCATTGCTGGAAGCGATTGATAATAACGGAGAACATTACCTGGCGCTGAATGAGATCTTGTTCAGCAAGAAATCTTCGGCCTCGATGGTGAAAATCAGTGCCTTTCATAACGGTATGTTCATCAACCGCTATTGGGCGGACGGGTTGCTGGTATCTTCACCGACCGGATCAACAGCTTATAATCTGTCGTCCGGCGGGCCTATTGTGATGCCCCAGACCGACGTGCTGGTGCTTACTCCTATCAACCCTCATACCCTGACCACACGGCCCCTGGTGCTTCCGACTGAGCAATCGCTGCGACTGACTGTGGAAAAGCAGAAGCATGAAGTCCTGTTTTCCTATGACGGCGAGATCCGGCAGATCGCGAGCTATCCTTTTGAAGTAGAGATACAAAAGACGAGTTTTACCATTGATATCCTGGAGTTGCCGGGGCAAGATTATTTTGAAACGCTGCGAACCAAGCTGATGTGGGGACGTGATTTCAGAGAAGACAACGGCAATTCCGACGGATGCTAATACCCTAGAATGAAACAATTAACTTTAAATTATTGGATATTATGAAAATTACGGTAGTTGGCGCCGGCGGCAATGTAGGTTCCACGGTGGCTTTGTCCATTGCTCAACGCGATTTTGCAAATGAGGTCGTGATGGTTGATATTGAGAAAAAAGAGGCGGATAAGACCTTTTATCCCTCTGTAGGCCGGGCACTTGATCAGTGGGAGTCGGCACCAATCCACGGCTTTGATACCCATTTAAAGGGCACTTCAACATATGAGGAAACCGCCGGATCCGACATTTGTGTGATCACGGCCGGGGTTCCGCGCAAGCCGGGGATGAGCCGTGACGATCTGCTGAGCATCAATGCACGGATTGTTGAGGAAGTCGTTTCCAAATTAATCGAGCAATCGCCCGATACGATCCTCATTATCGTATCCAATCCGCTGGATGTGATGGCCTATGTGGCGCGGGAAACGAGCAAACTGCCCGATCGCCAGGTAATCGGCATGGCGGGTATTCTCGACACGGCACGCTATCGTGCCTTCCTGGCCAGCGAACTGAATGTGTCTCCCAAAGATATCCAGGCATTGATCCTTGGAGGCCATGGAGATACGATGGTGCCCCTGCCCCGTTACACTACGGTAAGCGGCATCCCGGTAACCCAGCTTATTGCCAAAGACAAACTCGACAAAATCATCCAGCGCACCAAAACGGGCGGCGGCGAGATCGTCAACCTGATGGGGACCTCAGCCTGGTATGCGCCCGGAGCAGCGGCCGCCCAGATGGCCGAAGCTATTGCCCTCGACCAAAACCGGGTCTTCCCCTG
>CAZNHE010000084.1:9298-13209 GCA_964572735.1 uncultured Chitinophagales bacterium
CTACGGAATCGGCGTTACGGCGCCGAAATCAGCGAGATATCCTGGGCGACCATTCCCTTTTCATTTTCTACCAGATCGAACTCGAAAATCAGGTCTCGGCTGGGCAGGAAGTTGGTGTCGAAGTTGGGTTCGAACTGCGAGACGTGTGCAAAGACCGTTTTGTAGGGGGATTTGTCGTACCGGGAATCGGTGATCCACAGTTTATCGTCGATGCGGGTGAGATAGCGCATAAATCCATAGCCTTCACTGTGGGCGTAATCGTAGCAGACGCCGCGCACCCGTGAGCCGACCTTCCCCCAGTCGTAGGGGGAGTCGACAGGGAGCAGGCCCGGTACCAGGAATCCCGAAAAGAACATGTCTGCGGTTTTTTTCAGCCTGTCCGAAACATTGTCGAACCCCACCAGTTCTACCCGTTTTCCCATATTCTGTATCTCCTGAACAAGGCGCAGATAGCTGCCGTTGCCTCCTACAAGAAGCAGCCGGTCATATCCGTCCGCCTGTAGCAGTGCATCGATCGACACATCGACATTCACCGGAACCTCAGGGATGAACGATCCCGTTTCAGGATCTTTAAAATGCTTTACAGGGATTTCAAGAACTTTAAATTCGAAATCGCGCAGTACTTCGCAAAAGCGTTCCGTTTTGGTACGATAAGCCTCGTCGGTGGCTGAACGGTCCGCATCATAGGGCAGATACACATTCATTCGGGTCGGGCGGACATTGTCCCGGCAGGCGAACCGCCTCAGGATATCGTACCGCAGGCCAAAACCGCCGTTAATGGTAACATCCAGGGCATCAACAAAAACACCAACTCTGTAATCGCTCATAATAAACAAGTAATTTTATTTTCAAATAATTTTAACTGATTGTTTTAATAGTATCAACATGACCAATCATTTATCGAATATACGAAAACTGCGTTTTTTCCCTATCGATGTGCGATAGAAAAGCAAAAACAGCAATCCTCCCGTTCCCAATAACATAAACAGGATCCGGGAGATATTTATACCAACATGAGGTAATATTTTTTCATTTCCAAGTACTACCAGGGTTATAGCAAAAACAATGATGATTAATGATCGCCCGATTTGGTAGGGAGCTGTATAGTATTTCCGGCTGTAATGGTACATGAGCGCTGCCATGGCCGCATAACTCGCCAACGTCGCGGCAGCGGCTCCCAGCATACCCGCCCGCGGTATCAGGATGATGTTGCCTGCGATCGTAACCACGGCGCCGCAGAGAGTGACAAACGGCAGTATTTTTGTTTTCTCACGGATGAAGATGCCCGCAGTAAAATTGGTGTACCAGCCCTGAAACCAGTAGGCTGTCATCAGCCACGGAACCACGAACAGTCCTGACCAGTAACGTTCATTGATGATTGTTGCATTCAGCAGGGGCACGCGGATCTGCACAATTTCGTGAATGAATAATCCCACGATCAGAAAAAGAAATCCGGCGATGATGTTAAAATACAGGAAGACGCCGGCAAACATTTCGGGAGCCTTTTCATCATCGGAATGTCGCAGAAAGAAGGGTTGCCAGGCCATACGAAACATCTGAATAAACAGCAGCATGAATACTGCCATCTTATAACAGGCGCTGTAAATCCCGATCACAGCATCGGGAGTCATGCCCGGGCCATATAGATGTTCGACCGTATGCGCGGGCATTTGTTGAAGGAAAAAACGATCAAGCACCTCGTTGACGGCATATCCGATACCGGTGGGCACGTAGGGCAGTCCGAAGGCCAGGGCCTTGCCGAGTATCTCTTTGGAAAAAACTCCTTTCCATAAATATAATGTTGCTGCCGAAGCCCATATCGTGGCCAATACGGATGCTATCAGATTACTGACGAATACGGCCTCAATGCCCCATCCCAGGGCGATGACCAGATACAGGTTCAGCGCGACATTCACCAGTACGTTAACCAGGCGAATCGTGGCGAATAACCAGGAACGGCGGACCAGCCGCAACTCTGCAAAGGGGGCGGCACCCAAAGCATCGGCAAAGATGATCCCCAGCATCATCCAGTAAACCTCGGCGTGAGCGCCGTTCAAGCTTAACAGCGGTGCCAGGGCCGGCCTGATCGCAGTCATTATTAAGACAAGCACTATCCCTGTCAGGATCACTGTGACCTGAATAGTACGGAAAGCTGAAGAAGCCCGCCCGCGATCCGCTGCATACCGTAAATACGCCGATTCCATCCCGAAAGTAAAAATCACATTCAGGAAGATCATCGTGCCGAAGACAAGAGAAATCACCCCGTATTCGGCCGGAGTGAAATAAGCGGTGTAAAAGGGGACCAGCAGATAATTGATGAACCGGGCGGCTACACTGCTGATTCCGTAGATCAGGGAATCAGAGGCAAGTTCTCTGAGCGGCTTCAAACCCGTCAGCTCCCCGATGTACCGGATCCGGAGCGATGCATAAGTTCGAGGGCCCGAACAGCAAGCAGATAGCTGTTGAAGCCGAAACCTGCAATCACGCCGTCGCAGGCCCCTGCCGTCAAAGACTGATGCCGAAAGGATTCACGTGCATGAATATTGGTGATATGAACCTCGATTTTTGGAATAGAAAGCATATGCAATGCATCGCGGATTGCAACCGAGGAATGAGTGAATCCACCGAAATTAGCGATGAGCCCCTCGCTCTCCGGCTGATTCATCAGCTCATGCAACTGCTCAATGATGTTTCCTTCGTGGTTACTCTGAAAAAAAGTAAAGCTGTATCCCGGGTAGGTATGTTGAAGCAGTTCTTCAAGATGTGCAAGCGACTGAGAGCCGTATTTATCGGGTTCCCGCTTGCCGAGCATATCCAGGTTTGGTCCATTCAGAACAAAGATGCGCATAGTTAGAAATCGATAAATTTACGGATTCTGTCGGCGGTTTCTTTCAATTGATCCATGTCGGCAGGTTGCCCGGCACCCAGAGAGAACGGCTGGTCCGTCCGGTAAATGGGGATCAGATGAATATGGGCATGGGGAACCTCCAACCCTTCAACAATAATGCCGGTGCGGAGGCAGCCAGTAGCTTTATCCAACGCCTTGGCTACCTTTTTACTGTACAGTATCAGCCCGGAGAGCTGCTGATCATCCAAATCGAAAAGATAATCCGTCTCGGCTTTTGGAACCACGAGTGTGTGCCCGTCACTGACGGGATTGATATCCAGAAATGCAAAGAAGTTGTCGCTTTCCGCGATTTTCTGGCAGGGGATCTCACCCTCAATAATTTTTGTGAAAATAGTTGCCATGGTTCCTGTCCATCCTGTAGTTTCCGGATTATCAGCATTTTAATTGCAATATACCAATGAGCGTATAAAGTTTGAAGTGTCTAAAGTCTGGAGTACTTAAAGTTGAAGAAGATCGTCAATTCCGCCGCTAATTCTAAGTGGTTTAAACTCCGGGTACTCCAAACTTCCCCTTACTTGCATTTGATGGCCATTACTCATTACTTTTGGGCCTCCCGGCGCACAGGAATCGGTAGCTCAGCCGGTAGAGCAACGGCCTTTTAAGCCGTGGGTCGAGGGTTCGAATCCCTCCCGATTCACAAAATCACGAGCCTGGCAGCCCTGCCGGGCTTTTTTATTTGCCGGAAGCAGAATAGTCCTTATTTTCAGCGCGGACCGGTAGCTCAACTGGCAGAGCAACGGACTCTTAATCCGTGGGTTGTGGGTTCGATTCCCACCCGGTTCACTGTCGTAATGCATTAAAGGCCAACCACTTACGTGTTTGGTCTTTTTGCTTTCCATCCTTTAAAATCGTGATTGGGTCTGTATTGGGTCAAATGAGCACGAGTATCAGCGGGGTATTTGGCGTTGTTCGTGGTGGGTTTTTAGTATCGGTGTGTTGTAAAGGTGTACATGTGTTTCTGGTGTTTTTTAGGTGTACAAAAAAATATCTTAAAATGTTTTTG
>CAZNHE010000085.1:0-12886 GCA_964572735.1 uncultured Chitinophagales bacterium
CCCGGTGCGCCTTCGTGTTGATAGCTTTTTATGAGCTCATCCTTCGCGGGAATGGCTCCGGAGGTGTATTCTTCGGCGGCTTTGCGGTAGGCTTCGCGGAAGGGCATCCCTTCAAGAGTCAGCTCGTTGGCCATATGAGTGGCAAAAAGCGAGGCATCCAGCGCTTTATAGCAGACCTCTTCATTGAAGCGGATTCCCGGAACAGCGTGTTTAAGGGCTTCGCAAAGACGATGCATCCCAAAAAATCCATCCATCGTGAATTTCTTGACAAGCTGAAGATCACGATGGTAACCGGAGGTCATATTATTCGTCAGCCCCTGCATCCGGGTTGCCAGAGCCTGGAATTCATGTGAAGACCCGCGTATCAGTTCCCATACATCCGGATTCTTCTTCTGCGGCATGATACTGCTGCCGGAAACCTGATCCTCATTCAGCGAAATAAACCGTTTATCGGCTCCTGCATACCAGACTACATCGGCAGCCAGCCGGTTGAAAACATCTCCGCCATATTGGAGCGCGTGCAACAACTGCAGTTCAAAGAACCCGCGCGAAAGCTGCACGGAAGTAACGGCATATTGAATGCGGCCAAAGCCGAGCAAATCGGCGTAAAGCCGGCGGTCGATGTTAAAAGAGGGAACCCCAAAACCGGCCGCTGATCCGAGCGGACAACAGTCGATGGCTTCGTAGGCCTGCTGCAGGCTCCGCACGGCATCAGTCAGCATTTCGATGTACCCCGAACACCAGGCATCGACCGAATTGGGCATAGCAGGCTGCATATGGGTATAACCGGGCAGAAAAACGCCTTTATAACGTTCGCCGAGATCCTGGAGTGCTCCGATAACAGCAATCCAGCCGGAGGCTATTACACGTATTTGTTCCCTGAAGTACAAACGGGTATCCGCAACTACCAGGTCGTTGCGCGAACGCCCGGCGTGGATTTTCTTGCCGGTGTCCCCGGTTTGTTCGGTGAGATAACGTTCTATAGCCGAATGAACATCCTCATCCACGTCGGTGAGCGCGAATTCACCCTGCTCCCATTTCCGGTAAAGGCCCGACAATTTCTGCTGCAGGAGGCCGGCTTCATCCTCATCTAAAAGACGGGCTTTTTGCAGAACCTGTACCTGTGCGATATTGCATAAAATATCGTAGGGGATAAGGTACTGATCGTATTCACGATCCCCAGAGGCGGTGAATTCGAAAAACCAGTCTCGCTGAGCAGGATTATCGTTTTTTTGCCAAACCGTTTTCATCAGGCGAAGTATGCTTTGATCAGGTTTTGATAGATTTCAACACCTTTGTGCAGTTGTTCTATCTCGATATGTTCATCCCGGGTATGCGAGCATTGGCTGTGGCCCGGACCGATTTTCACCGTGGGGATATCATGGAGGAACACCCAGTCGGAACTGGTCGGGGATCCGAAGCCCTTTTTGCCCGAGGCGCTCACAGCCGAGGTAACCACTTTATGGTTCGGATCGGTGCTGGTAGCCACGTACCGGTCGCTGACTACCGAGATGTCCGCATTCAGTTTTTGGCTGATCTGATCGATGATCTCCTGGTTGGAGACCTCGGGGATGGTGCGGATGTCAAGATAGAGCTCAGCCTTTTCGGGTGCCATATTTTTGACCGTTCCGCCTTCGATGATGGTCGGGGTGATTTTTACTTCCCCAATAAAATCATTCTTCTTGTCGAAGGTGCATGTTTTCAGATCGAGAAGCGCCTGGGCCATTTCGTAAATGGCGTTTTTCCCCTTCATGCGGGCAGCATGTCCGGATTCTCCCGTTGTTGTCACTTTCAGGATCAGCATTCCCTTCTGGGCGATGCAGGGTTCCAGGGAAGTCGGCTCCCCGACGATGGCGGCATCGGGATTCTCAATGTGATCGCGCAGAAATGCCATTCCGTTGTTGATCCCCGCGTTCTCCTCACAAACGGTGAGCGCCATTGACACGCGGCCATCGGGACGAAAGCCGTCTTTCGCCAGGTGAAGCAGGGAAGTGATCATAGCGGAACCGCAGCCTTTTGCATCGGTGCTGCCTCGTCCATAGATCTTGCCGTCTTTAACCACCGGGTTAAACGGCTCTCCGAGATGGTCCGGCGAGGGCGGGACCACATCGGAGTGGCTGTTTAACAGGAGCCACGGTCGTCCGTGACCGATATGAATCAGCAAGTTATTTTCGATTCGTTCCAGTTCAACCAATTGTGTTTCCTTCAGATAGTTTTCCAGCCAGTCAACGAGCGACTTTTCCTCTCCGCTGAGGCTGGGAAACCGGATCAACCGTTTGAGCAAGTCTTCAACCTGGTGCATTGTTCTATGATTTGTTAAGGGTTTTTGTGTAAGTGAGTACCTTTTCCGGCATTCAGATCCGATGGAGCGCATATCACTACTTCATCCACGTCGTTTTCAAGCGCTTCAAAACCATGCTCCAGCTTGGGAATCATCCCGTCCGAAATCCATCCCTTTTTTATGCCTTGTTCGAAAAGTACGGGATCGAGTTGATCAAGCAGTTTTTGGGAAGAATCCAGTACGCCGCCCGAACCGGTAAGGAGGAATAATTTGCGGCATTGCAGAGAACGGGTCAGGGCGGAAGCCAGCGTATCGGCATTGATATTCAGCAATCCATGATCTTCCGACCAACTGATGCATCCGACGATCGGGATGAAGCCTTCTCTGAGTAAAACATTTAATATTTTGGGATCAGCCTCGTGAACATCCCCGACAAGGCCGTAATCGATAGTTTGTCCGTTTTCACTGGTAATCGGGCGTCGTCTGGAAGTGGTCATCATCCCGTCTGCAGCCGTCATTCCAACGGGGTTCAGCCCGTAGTTACGGAACAGGGTGACAAGCCGCTTATTCATGGTTCCTGCAACGACTTCCACCAGGACTTCGCGTGTTGCCTCGTCGGTGATCCGCCTGCCGTTATATTTTTTGATAGGAATGCCGAGTTGTGTGCTAAGCGTGTCAATCTGTTTTCCGGCACCGTGCACAAGCACTACGGGCTGGTTCTGCTGCTGTTGTTCCCCGATCCAATTCGCCAGGATAGCCAGCTGGCTTTCGTCCTCAATAAGATCTCCGCCGATTTTGACTAAGACAGGTTCCATAATTTCATCAATAAAGCTTTCTGAATGTGCAGCCGGTTTTCCGCCTCCCGGATATGTATGGCTGAAGCCCCGTCGAGCACCTCATCGGTGACGACGACGTTGCGGCGTACCGGCAGGCAGTGCATAAACCGGGCGTTATTGGTATGCTGCATATCGGACTGGGTGATCGTCCAGTCGCTGTAATTTTTCCGGATGCGTGCTTCCTCTTCGGGGTTGCTGTAAATCATGCTGCCATGCCATGATTTGGCGTAAATGATGTCGGCATCTCTGATCCCCTCATCTTTCGAATGAGTGACCTGAAAGTTGGAGGAATGGTCGCCCGCGTAATTATGAAGCAGGTCGAGCATAGCCTGGTCGGGCATCATTTCCTCGGGACATGCCAGGATTACCTGGGCGCCGCTGCGTACAAAAGCTTCCAGGGCTGAGTAGGGGACCGCTCTGGGAAGAGGATTGGGATGAGGCGCCCAGCGTACCACAACCTGCCGGTTGCCGAGATCCCTCCCAAACAATTCATGAAGTGTCATCCAGTCGGCCATAGCCTGACAGGGATGGGCGCGGGCACTTTCAAGATTGATCACCGGCACCTTCGACAGGGAAGCGATTTGGTGAATCAGGGCATCGGCTTGGTCGGATGCTTCATCGTTAAGCGAAGCAAAATGCCGGACGCCCAGCGCATCCACATAAGAAGTGATTACCGCGACCATTTCCCGGAGATGCTCCTGTTCGCGCCCGTCCATCACAACCCCGTCATTCAATTCGACAGCCCAGGAGCTTTTCCCCGGCTCAACCGAAGTGACGTGCGCTCCCAAATGATAGGCGGCAACCTCAAACGACATTTTGGTGCGCAGGGAGGGATTATTAAAAAGCAGGCCCAGGATGTGGTTTTCGGCCACCGGGGCCCGGAAGTTATCATGCTTCAATTGCAGACCAAGGCCGATAAGTGCCTCCAGCTCCCGATCCGACCAATCCGAAAGGTTCAGGAAATGACGGATTCTTCCTGCTTGAGGGGGTTCTTTTGAACTATCGACAGATCGCATGGCCATAACTCAATAGGTGACTGGTGAGGAAACAGGTGACTCCCGGGGTGATCATTTCTATACGACTGCGCCGGGCTGGGTGAGGCCGCTGCGTTCATCCACTCCGCTCATGATGTTCAGGTTTTGGATAGCCTGTCCGGCGGCTCCTTTAACCAGGTTGTCGATGGCGGCGCAAATCACGACGGCTTTGCCCTTTTGTTGCCAGCCGATGTCGGCATAGTTGCTCCCGACCACGTACTTCAGCTGCGGTGTCTGGTCGCAGATCCTGACGAACGGCGCATCCTGGTAGCAATCATCATATATTTTTTCGAGAGAGACTTCCGAATTCAGGGTAAGGGAGGCCGTAAGCCAGATACCCCGGACGAAAGGTCCCGAAACGGGGGTGAAACGCAGGTCAATTTGATTTCCCGCCAATGCATTGATGGTCTGGCTGATTTCTCCCATATGCTGATGTGAAAGCACCTTGTACGCCTTCAGATTGCCTGTTCGGTAGGAATAATGAACCGCGTTCGAGAGTCCCGCCCCGGATCCGGAGGAGCCGGTAATGGCGGTGATGTGGCAGGTATCGGTAGCATGAGTGATGATCAGCGGCATGAGGGCCAGCTCAATGGCCGTGGCAAAACATCCTGGCACTGCCACGTGAGATGAACGGGCGATATCATCCTTAAAAAATTCCGGAAACCCGTAAACAAACTGATCCAGCAATCCCGGATGGGAATGGGTATATCCATAATATTGATCATAAGCCCCGGGACGCTTCAGACGGAAATCGGAACCGATATCCACGATCTTTCCGGAATAGCCCTCTTTAAGCAGCCTGGCGATCGGTTCTGCGGATTGTCCGTGGGGAAGTGCAAAAAGAAGAACGTCGGAATGATCGTCATAAAGCCGGTTGAGACCCAAAAGTTCCTGATCGAGGTTCCCCCTGAACCCCGGAAACAAAGATGAAAAGGATTGTCCGGCTTTGCTGTTCGCGTAGATGTTGTGAAGTTTCAGATTCGGGTGGCTCAGGATGAGCCGTATTGCCTCCATTCCTGCCAGACCGCTGGCTCCGGCTACCGAAATTGTTTGTTGATTCATTGAGATTCAGACGAGCTGAAATTTATGGTTCGTATTACGCAGGAGTTCATCAAGCACGTAACTTGCCAGTTGGTCGGGTTGTTGCTGGGCGTTGGCCGCACGGATGCCGAGCGTTTTGCTGATATAACGAATACCGACAATATTGTCGGTCACCGGTCCGGTGATCAGGGAAATGGAGCGGTTGTACTGGGTGCGGAAGAGGCCGTCGAGGGCCCAGCAGCCGGTGAGATCCTGGGCAGCTGTCACATGAACGGCGATATGCTGTTGTATCTCTTTGTCCATCAACAGGCTGTCGACGCCGTAGGAGCCGATCACCCCGTCGCCGAATTCGAGCACGATGACATCCGGGGAAAAGGAGTTCAGGTGTCTGATCAGCCCCTTGGCCATGGTCACCACGTTTTGATGAGTGGTGGAGACCAGACCGGCCTCTGAGAAATTGGTGCAGGCAACAGCTCCTTTGTCTTTCATGGCCTTCGTATCGCGCAGGAGGCTGGCCCCCGTCAGCTTCGCGGCCGCCACACGCAGTCCCTTTTCCGATAATCTTTCGATGATCGCAGTGGCTGCATAGGTTTTTCCGACATTCATGCAGGTTCCCGTCACCGCAATCAACGGGGCGCTTTCGGGCAGATGATCATACCATTCAATGGCAAAATCACTGATCGAAGCATGCTTGCAGGTATCATCATGGTAGATCATCACTGCGCCGATCACCTCAGCCCGCGTTGCCGGGCCATAAGGAGGATAATCAGACTGGCACAACCCGATAATTCCGCCCATGTTCAGAACGTGAAGGATATCGCCCTTGCGAATCTGACGCGGAACAATTCCGCTGTAACCACGTAAAGCCTGCCGTTCGCCAAGCGTCCCGATGAGGGTTTTTCCACGTTTCAGTGTTACAAAATCGCCGTTGCGCAGTTCAACCTGGTTATAGGTCGATTTCTCATCCAGAATGCGCACTGCGACCAGAAAACCTTCTCTGGCAACGATATTATCCGACACAAGGAGATGACCGTCGAGGGGCACGTTGCTCGTGCTTGAGGCGATAATGTCCGCGTCCAGAGTTCTGCTGTTTTCCATGAGTTGATTATTGTTAGGAATGATGGTTATTCAGAATTGAGGCGATACCATAAATTTTACTGAAAGCTTTGGCTTCTTCTCCGTTCCAGAGCCGGCTGCTTTCTCCGTAATGAGCCTTCTTGTTATTCATTTGGGACCAGGGGGAGTCTACACCGAGAGGGAAGGTGTTTCCGCGATACAGGTAGAGGGTAACGGTTCCTTCCACATATCTCTGAGTGTCGTCCAGAAATACCTCGATATTCCTCATGACCGGGTCGAAATATTGCGCTTCGTGGAGGAGCATCCCATAATGATCGGCGAGTATGTCTTTGAGGTGGCGCTGCCATTTGCTCAGAACATGTTTCTCAAGTTCGCGATGCGCGGTATAAAGCAGCGTGGCAACGGGTGCCTCAAAGCCGATACGGCCCTTGATGCCAAGAATGGTGTCACCGGTATGCATGCCGCGCCCGATTCCATGCATAACCGCCGCTTTCTTGAGGGTATGAAGCAGACTCAGCGGTTCCTCCGCCTGACCGTTGACGGCTGCGGGCAGCCCTTTCTCAAATGTGATTTTAATCTCTTCGGGCTGATCATCAAACAGGTGAGGAGCCTTCAGTTCCGGGAACGCTCCGGCAGGAAGCGCCTTGTCCGGTGTCAGTGTTTCATATCCCCCGATCGTTGTCCCCCAGATTCCCGCGTTGATCGAATAGGGAGCTTTTTTGCCGGAATATTCAAAGCCGGCTTCTTTCAGGAGATCAATTTGCTGTTCGCGGGTAAATTTCTCATCGCGGATAGGGGTGATGATGGTGACATCCGGATCAGCCACGCGCAGAGCCACGTCGAAACGCACCTGATCGTTGCCGGCGCCGGTGGAGCCGTGGGCGACGGCATCGGCCCCAAGTTTTTTCGCATAACCGGCAATCAGCAAAGCCTGGATGAATCGCTCGGCTCCCACGCAAAGAGGATAGGTGCGGTCGCGCAGGACATTTCCTTTAATCAGGTAGGAAATAATTTTGGAATACATCTCGCCGGTGCCGTCAAGCGTGGTATGTGAATCGGCCCCCAGGGCGAGGGATTTCTGCTCAAGGGCATCCTTCTCTTTCGTACTCATGCCGAGGCAGTCAACGGTGACGGTGTGGATTTCCGCCTTGTATTTATTCCTGAGGTAAGGAACACAGAAGCTGGTATCGAGTCCGCCGCTGAATGCAAGTACAATTTTATTCATGAAAACAGAGAAACAAGGTGATTAAAATGAAAAAAGGCAGAATCGGGAAGATTCTGCCTTTGCTTGAGATACTTGAAATTCTTTACTGGTATGAAATCACTTTATGGCATAACCTTCCCGTCCGTTTAAAAGTAACGGTCGCCGCCGGATAAGGATGCTTGTTTGGTGTGTTTGTAATCTCATCATTCTCAAGGATACTGAATTTAGGCCTAATAATGCAAGTGTTAGCAGGAAAAAGTTTGAAGTACTTGAAGTTTGAAGTACTTAAAGTTGGAGAAATCGTTTTTAGAATGGCAAAATTCGCTATTTGTAGAGTACCGTGTGGCAGCAGGCCTTCTGATGACAAGCCGCCTTACTAACCTGTCATTGCGAGGAACGCAGCGAAGCAAGTGACGTGGCAATCTCACGACCAAGGATAACGATGGGAATTCCCGGATGTGTTCGTTGCCTGTTGAGAGCCCCGGTCATCGGGGCACGTCGCCCTACGGGACTCCTCCTGATGACAAGCCGGAAGATTCCTGCTCGTACCCGACATACGAAGTACGAGCACCCTCCGATGGATCGGAGTGAGCACGAGCGCGATTTTAACATCCTCTGCTATTTGAAATTGACTACTGACAAATTGCATACTTGTCATTCTCATCAAGAGTTAATCCGCCACCACGGTTAATTGGGACCTTCTATGGGCATAGAAACTAGTCCGCATTAAATAGAAAATCAGCTAAAGAAACGACAAGAAAATGCACCGGCTTAATTTCGGTTTAATTTCGACGATCTTTCGGTTCAATTAGCTTTGGGAACTAAACTGATCGCCGGTAGTACCGGGTGTGGCCTCCCCCTGTCTCCGATAAATCGGAGCCCGTCCCCCTCAAGAGGGGATTTCCACTACCTTTATTACAGGGCATTAAACTTCAAGTACTTCAAACCTTCAGTATATGTCGTAACTTTGTTCCTGAAACAGGCCGTCTGTTTGAATGATAATTGATTTATGGCTAACATTCGGGATGATTTCTTCCCAAAAAGATTCTTATAAAAAAATAAGGTTCATTAAAATTTAATGCGGATTCTCAAGTTCGGCGGGTCATCGGCTGCAACTCCTGAAGCAATCAGGGGAGTGGTATCTATTATTGACCGGAAACGGAAGCACGATTCCCTGGTGGTTGTGGCATCCGCTTTCGGGGGGGTGACCGACGCGTTATTTCACGCGGCGAAATTGGCGGCTACCGGCTCTGATGAATACCTGAATGTAATAAAGACATTGGAGGAACGGCATATTAATGTGGTTCGCGAATGTGTGTCGGTCTATCATCAGAGTGAAGTGATTGCTCACCTGAAGATGACACTCAATGAGCTCGAGGATGTGCTGACCGGTGTTTACCTGGTTTGGGAAATCACTCCGCGTATCCTTGATTTTGTCGCGGGATTCGGAGAACGATTCTCGGCATATATTCTTAGTTGGTGCCTGAAGGATAACGATATCCCTGCCGGGTTTGCCGATGCCCGTGAATTTATCAGAACCGACCTCCGCTTTGGCTCGGCGCGGGTGCTTATGGATCAGACGTTCCGGAATATCGGGGATTATTTTTCGGGGAAAGAGGAATTACAGGTGGTTACCGGGTTCATCGCTTCTACCGAACGCGGGGAGACTTCCACGCTGGGCCGGGGCGGCTCGGATTATACCGCTTCTCTGCTCGGGGCCGCCCTGAAAGCGGACCTCATTGAAATATGGACCGACGTCGGCGGCCTGATGACGGCCGATCCGCATAAGGTTAAGGATGCTTTCACCATTCCCGAACTCTCCTATGAAGAAGCGATGGAACTGTCGCATTTCGGGGCCAGGGTCATTTATCCGCCCACACTCCGGCCGGCCATGAAAGCGGGGATTCCGATCGTAATTTACAACACCTTTCACCCGGAGTCGCCCGGCACAAGGATTGAGCAGAACCCTGCCCGGGGGAGCAGCGTGATCAAGGGGCTCTCTTCGGTTGAGGATATCGCCCTTGTGAGTATCCGCGGAAGCGGAATGATCGGGGTGAGCGGCATTGCCGCACGGATTTTTAAGGCCCTGGCAGATGCCGGAATCAATATTATTATGATTACGCAGGCCTCCTCCGAACATACGATCTGCCTGGCAATTCTGGCAAAGTATGCTGCAGTTGCCCGCGATTCTATCGAGGAAGAGTTTCGTCTGGAACTGATGGAGGAGAGTATCGACCGGGTGCTGATCGAAGAAGAGATGTGCATCATTGCGGTGGTGGGAGACCACATGCAGCAGACGCCGGGTATCGCAGGGCGCATATTTCAGGCTCTGGGAGATGGAAAGATTAATATTGCGGCTATTGCCCAGGGATCGTCGGAGCGCAATATCTCGTTTATCGTCAGTAAAAAAGACGAGGCCGCCGCGATGAGCGTCCTCCACGAAGCCTTCTTTCGCAAAACAGCGGTCTCCCCGGCGGCGGAATCCCGGAACTGAACAGGGTATCGGATAAGAAAATTTCTCCGCAGTTCCGTGATGACGTCACCCGTCCTGCATCTTCTTCTGATAGAAAATCTTCCGGTAAATATGGTTATTCATGAGTAACTTAAAAAGATTATCAACGATAAAACACATAAAAGAGCAGTCGTTCAGATTGATTTAACAACTATGATGTCGAACAGCGCAAATGAAGTACGGGTTTTTGCTCCGGCTACCGTAGCGAACGTCGGCTGTGGGTTTGATGTGCTCGGCTTCGCCATTGAGCAACCGGGAGATGAGGTTATTGCCCGCATTCGGGAAGAGCCGGGAGTGGGCATCCGGGCGGTTTATGGCGATCACGGAAAGCTGCCGCTGGATGTTACCCTGAATACCGCAGGTGTGGCAGCAACGGCTCTGCTGCAGAACCTCCCGGATGATCCGGGTGTGGGGGTCGAGCTGGAACTATATAAGAAGATGCCGCTTGGAAGCGGACTCGGTTCGAGTGCTGCCAGTGCCGTGGCGGCGGTTGTTGCCGTCAACCGGCTGCTTGGAAAGCCTTTTAAACGTGAGGAGTTGCTGCCTTTTGCCGTGGAGGGAGAGCGTGTAGCCTGTGGCACGGCGCACGCCGATAACGCCGCCGCCTCACTATTGGGAGGCTTTGTGTTCATCCGAAGCAATGCCCCGATGGATGTCTTTCCGTTGGATTATCCTCCTGAGCTTCAATGCACGGTCGTTCATCCGGATATCGAAATACGAACTGAAGATACCCGCCGGATCTTGCGCAAGCAGATCCTGCTTGCCCGTGCCGTCAGGCAATGGGGAAATGTCGGAGCACTGGTCGCCGGACTGATGAAGGGCGATTACGGACTGATCAGCCGCTCTCTTCATGACGAAATTATCGAGCCGATCCGATCGGTACTGATTCCGGGGTTTAACGAGATGAAAGCGGCGGCCATGGAAGCCGGAGCTTTGGGATGCAGTATATCGGGATCGGGACCCTCTATTTTTGCACTCAGTAAAGATCCGGAAGCTGCGCGGCAGATTGCCGACGCCATGCAACAGGCAGTTGCTTCTGTCGGACTGCAGAGTGAGGCTTATATTTCCGCAATTAATAAAACCGGGTCAAAGGTCGTTAATGAAAAATTGCCGGCTTCCTGATAAACCCGTTTTTTTAGATCTTTTCCGAATGTTCTCTTTTGATACTGAATTAATGAATCAACTTTGAAAATAATCGTTGATGGCGATGGAAGAATGAACCACAAAGATTACTAAAAAAGATTTAATATCGGACATAATGTACTCTGTGTGAACTTTGCGTTTACTGCGGTAAAAAAAACTTCTGAATGCACCGCGAGGTGCATAAAACTCATGCAACGATTTACTAATTAAATAATAATATCCTCTTGCTATACGGGGATGGATTCTATGCGTTTTGTAAGTACACGTAAAAAAAGCCGGCCGGTGTCGTTTCAGCAGGCCATTTTGCAGGGGCTGGCTCCTGACGGCGGTCTGTACATGCCGGAGGCAATCCCGCAACTACCGGAGGATTTCTGGAACGGCATACCGGACATGCCCTTTACAGAGATTGCCTTCCGGACCGCTTTGCCGTTCGTCCGGGATGAAATCCCTGCTCCTGAACTCCGGCGGATCACAGAGGAAGCATTTTCGTTCGACACGCCGCTGATTCCCCTTGATGGCAATGTGTATGTCATGGAATTGTTCCATGGACCCACGCTGGCTTTTAAAGATTTCGGCGCCCGCTTTATGGCACGCGTATTTGCAGGGCTGCGAGGCAATAAAGAGAAGGATGTATATATTCTTGTGGCCACTTCCGGGGATACGGGAAGCGCGGTGGCTTATGGGTTCCGGGATGTGCCGGGTGTCCGGGTCTGTCTGCTGTACCCTCGCGGGAAGGTAAGCCACCTGCAGGAACAGCAGCTAACCACGGCAGGAGGTAACGTAACCGCCATTGAGGTCGACGGTACTTTTGATGATTGCCAGAAACTGGTAAAGCAAGCCTTCTCAGATGCGGATCTGAGGAAGAAGATGATCCTGAGTTCCGCCAATTCCATCAATTTCGCGCGGCTTCTTCCTCAATCGTTTTATTACATCCATGCGCTGGCCCAGCTGAAGAAAACAGAGGAAAGGACGCCCGTTTTTTCCGTGCCGAGCGGAAACATGGGGAATCTTACCGGCGGGTTGCTGGCCATGCAGATGGGGATGCCGGCTGAGCAGTTCATTGTGGCAACGAACGTGAATGATGTTGTTCCCGAATATCTGCGTACCGGCATATTCAGCCCGCGTTCTTCCATCCGGACCATATCCAACGCCATGGATGTCGGAGATCCGAGCAACCTGTCGCGGATTCGTTATCTTTTTGCAGATTCCATGTCTGCTCTTCGCCGCCACCTGCAGGGGTATTCTTTCAATGATGAGCAGACCAAAGAGGCCATCCGCTGGGTGCACGAACAGACCGGCTATGTACTGGATCCGCATACGGCTGTCGGTTACCTGGCCGGAGAAGCCTATCGAACGGCATCGGGCGATGAAGATTCCCCGGTAATCCTGATGTCTACCGCGCATCCGGCCAAATTCAAAGACATCGTGGAGCCGGTGATCGGAAGGTCCGTCCCCGTGCCCGCCCGGCTGGAAGCCTGCCTCCATAAAGAAAAACAAACCGTGGAACTGCCGGCCGACTACACGGCTCTGCGGACTCTTTTGGTAAGTTCCCATGAAAAAGTGCCGGCGGAAGACTGATCAGAAAGTCGAAAGTTACAAGCAGAACGTATAATCAGAGATTGACAGAAGAAAGATGAAGCAGCATCTTTCTTCTGTCAATCTTCAATTTTCAATCTTCAATTTTCAATCTTCAATTTTCAATCTTCAATTTTCATGAAAAACAAGCTCGACGACATCCGATCGAGGCTGGACACCATC
>CAZNHE010000086.1:0-7283 GCA_964572735.1 uncultured Chitinophagales bacterium
TGCCTTTAATAGTATTCTCTGCCCTTTTAATATATCACAGAGAAGATATACGTAAGTGCTAATACCAATTTTAAATCGGCCGATCGCTTTGGCTTGAATTTGCGATCTGCTGGTTTTGCGGGGTCAAGTAAATATATATTAGCACTCTTTTTTTGTTGGTCAAGCAGAGCTTGTTCATATTGTAATCGCAGAAATTCCGTAACCTTTTCGCCGACCGCAACTCCCTGATATAATTCGTAATACCGAATAGCCAGATTGGGTAACGTATCCATGGCTACGTTGGAATACCGATTGCTATGTTTTAATTCATTGATTTGTGAATTGATGGAATTAATCTGAGTTTGTATGGCCCCTAGACTAAGCCCGTCGTTTTGCTTAATGCGCTTCAGATAATTCATCTGAATCTGATACTGCATTTTTTGAGCTTCCAGAGTTGCAATAGTATTGATTAATACTGGTAACTGATCCTGCAGGCTATAAAGTCCGGTTTGTTTCTGAAATGCGGCTAATTGATGTCGGCTATTGTCCAGTTTCTCCATCGTTTCTTTATAATAATTCCCGATATAAGAACGGTAGTCGCTGGCTTGGGTACGGTTAACTTCCAGAACAAGATCATATAGTACGTTATAAACGTAATTAACTATTTCAGCTGCCTTTTTGGGATCATTCTCGTAATCAAAGCTTATGCTGAAAGTCCCATTTTCCTGATCGATGGTATGCAGATTATTACGCAGTGCATCGTATACCTGATCTTTATACTCGTAACCATAGACTTGTTGCATATGAAATTTATTATTCACGGAATCCAGCATGCGACGGGTGTTGATGAAAGCTATATAATATTGAGCGTTGTTCTGATTGTTCAGGTTCAATCCTATTGGCAACGAATTTGCGATGGATGCGAGAATACCTCCTTGTTGTGGGGTTTGAATAACAACGGTAGCAGTACTTCTGTACCATGGCTCCATCAATAGTAAAATAATAACTGCAATGACACCGACAATGACATGGATAATCAATAAAAATTTCCAGTTCCGTATGATAGTACGGATGAGTGATAGAAAAGCACCTGATGATTGTGAATCTTGCATATCCGATTTAAGTGAGGTTCCCATATAAATTCTATTTGATGCAATCTTTTGTAAAAACCATAGCTATAAAACAATTTTTAGCTTACCGATGGATAAAGAGATCTCTGAGCTTCCCGGGTCAATCCGATTGCCCATCGTATCATATACAACAAAACAAGTCCGCCGCCTATGCTGTAAGCTAATATACTTATCATTTCGCTATCTGCTAATACACCGATAAAGAGCCCGCCTGTTCGTAAAATAAAAGAAGCCAATTCAATGAAAAGTGCTTTTTTCTGCTGTCCCAGTATCATGGGGATGTACATGATCGGAGAACCGATGAACGAGAGAAAATACCAAATTGTGAGATATTGAGAGAATATCCCTGCCGGCCTCCAGGCTTCGCCGAAGATAAAGGCAAATAACCGCGGGCCGAATAATACCAGCAGAGTAAACGGAATGATGCCGACCCCGATCAGGGATAGAATAGTCTTCCTGGTAAAAGTTTTTACGTCACCTCCGCTCTTGAACAATTCCGAGACCCGTCGGCTAAAAACCTGTCTGACAGAATTTGCAATGAGGAAGACCGGAGCATAACAGATCCGCAGGCTCAGTCCATATAGCCCGGCAGTTGATGCTCCAAAGTAAGCAGTTAAAATGATAACAGGCAAATTTGCCGATACGGAAGTTAACAGCGCATGGGGTGCATTGAATTTTGGAAAATTGGTATGAATCCTTGCTACTCTCCTCAGGTTAGGGAATGAAATCCTTCTTTTGAGAGGTTTTATTATAGATTTCCATTTTTGGATGAGTATTCCCACAGCAGAAGCCTCCCCCAATACTTTTCCAATAATTAATCCCCAGGCTCCGTAACCGGCTAATCCTCCTAATGTCTGGATGGTACCGGTTATCCCATATTTCGCGATCTTACTGCCGGCAATCCGGCGATACTCTTTGTCTCTGTTCAGCCGGTAGGAAAATGTGGCATACAAGCCGAGGGAAATGACCGACAGCGGTACTACGAAAATCCATTCGGTATTTGCCGGTTGATCGAAAAAATATATCAGAGCAGGATACAGCGGGATAGCAATGATCCAAACCAGAATCCCAATTAAAAGTGTGAGTGAACCGGCCAGAATAGTAATATGATACGCATCTCGCCGGCTTTTGGGCAACAGGATGGCCAGCTCATATCTTCCCGTCGATATGACAGCAATAATTGCAGAGACAGACACATAAACCGATAGGATGCCGTATTCGCCTGTGGTGAACAGCCTGGTAAGAATCGGTGCAAAAAGGATGGGGATCACCTGAGCGATTCCCGTTCCTCCGGCAAGCGTCAGGACCTGAGACAGGAAAGCAGACTTGCGGATAGATTTCACAGAGATTCTCTGCCTCGGGATTAACATGAATGAGAATCTGATTATGGATGCCGGGTATCCCTCACAACACTTTCACCGCGATCAACGTCGTGATAATCGCCGTTATGGAGGAGACGCCGGCTAATATCAGCTGAATATTGCCTCTTTTGGCGGCGAGTCTTTGCAGTTCGTACAGGCGCTTTTCGGCGAGCACTTCGTGGGGTTTACGATCCACAAAAATGAAGTCTCCCGAATTTAAATTGATCTCGCCCGGATGGTACCAGCTTTTTGAGCCCGCCTTTATAATAAAGACACGCCCCGGGTCGGCCGATAGAGCCAGTCCGCCGGCTTTTTGGATATAATCGTTCACGCTAAGGCCCGACTGATACGGATAATAACCCGGGTTGTTGACCTGTCCGAACAGAAATACGGTATGGTTATTCCTCGGAATATACAGGCGGTCGCCGTCGAGTACTTTAATAGCATCCATCTGGGTAGCATCATCGGCATCCAGGCTGATGCGCCCTTCGCTGAGTTTGGTCTCTATCTCCAGATATTTCAAGTTGTCAACGTATTGATTGGAGGTTCGTTCAAGCCGGTTGATGTTGATCGTGTTTCCGGCCTGATTAGGCAATGCCGATTTATTCCTCAGGATATAAGCCGACTGAACGAGAGCATCCTGTTTGATCCCTCCGGCCAGTTTTACCAGGTCTTCCACAGTGGTTTGTCCCTCTACAATGGGATAATTGCCCGGATTATTCACTTCCCCATACACCCAGGCCGAATAATTCAGCTTTTGGTCGGGCAGTGAAGGGATCAGGATGCGGTCGTTGGGCTGCAGTTTGTAAGAATCAAGGCTGGAGCCGTCCAGGGACATAGAAAGGCTGTCGATCGCTCCACCTTCGCGATGGAAGATGACAACCTTTGAGGTATCCGCTCGGGCCGTAAATCCGCCGGCCATCCGAATCAGCCTCGATATGCTGTCGTCTTTCCGGTATGACAGCTCCGAGGGCATTTTCACGGCTCCGGAAATTGAAATCCGCGGGGTCTGTTCATGAATTTTATGTATCTCGATGATATCTCCGTCATGGACCACCGGGTCGCCGGATAAATCTCCCGTACGTTCATAATAGACCATGTCGGCCCTGGTTGTGGTACCGTCGGTGTGATGGATCAGGATGTTTCGCAGGTCGTACTGGCCATTTTGGATATTTCCCTGATTACCGCCTGCGGCTCCGGTTATGGAATCGATTACCGTGTTCAGACGGGTCATTGCCAGAATTTGGTAATGACCTGCATCCGGGACATTACCGGTGATGCTGATTTGGAAATTCCGCGGCTTTTCCAGGGAGAGATAGGCATGGGTTCTGTTCTTGAAGTCCTTCACGATTACGGAATCTATGCGATCACGTGCCTGTGCAATGGTCAACCCGGATACGGGAACGTCTCCAATCTGGGGAAGGATCAGGTCCCCTTCGGCATTTACAGTCACTCCCCGGATATTAAGGGTGAAATTCCCCTCGATCTTCATGGAAACCATGTCGTAAGGGCCCAATACGTACACTTTAGGATTAACGGCTGCTGAGGGAGTATTTGGTTGAGAGGCGAGTTGCAGTCCGATCGGGTCGATATAGTTAAACTTCTCGAAGTCGTTCGAAAATCCGATATTGAGGCCGCTCGAGAAACCAACGGCAGAATTATTTTGCTGCGGCTGCCCCAGTTGATTTTGTATCTGGGCGCTGGCAATCCCGGGAAGGGAAAGTATGCCGGAGCACAGCAGTAAAAGCAAATACCTGGAAAAACTACCCATAAACTATTCGTATTTTGATGTGGCAACGAGACAGCAGACGCTGCAATGCTACAAACAACTTTAAGCAAATGCCACAAAAAAATAGGTATAAATTGGAAATCGGCAAAAGCAGTGGCATTCTTATCGGTTTCAGCCGTTTTACTGAAGGGTTACCCGGAAAACGTTTATATTCCGCAGACGATTAATCATCCGGCTGCGTTTGCTTAATTGATCTGAAAGGATGGAACCCGCTACAAAGACTGGTTCTTTGGCAGGTAGAATAAACCACAACGTGCACAACGGTTACACAATGTCCACAGAGACAAATACATGGTGAGTATTGTGAGATTCTTTGTGCACATTGTGGTTTATTTTCCGCAAAATGCGCAGCGGTGCATCCCGACAAACCCGGTTTATAACAAAAAGTTCATTATTGTGATACAGCGAATTCAAACGGTTTTTCTGTTTTTGGCAGCTATTTTAAACTGCTGCTTTATATTCACCCCTCTCTTTGAACGAGCACTCGAGGATCCGACGGGATGGATCAGTTCCGGACTTATTGCCGCATTGCTGCTTTCAGCGATTGTGTCGTTATTCAGCATTTTCCTTTACAGGAACCGGGCGACTCAAATTCACTGGGTTCGCCGGGGCCTGGTTTTTCAGGTTCTCGGAATAGGCTTTGCCGTGGGCATCATTTCCACTTTAGGAGGATTCGGCCTTTTTCTCTGGGATGAAATCCTTTCACTGGCTCTGATTGTGCTGGTAGGTGTGTTGCAGTATTTCGCGATGCGTTTCATCAGGAGAGATGAAAACCTGGTGAGATCGATGGACCGGCTGCGTTAGTATAAGAATTAAGGTTAAGGTTGAGAATGAGGCTGCTCAAGAAGTTACACAGGGAACCATGGAGGGGAAATTTGAGGCGCCCTGAAAACGAACCAACCAACATAGAAAAACTTTAAGTGCTTCATACCCGAGGTACTTTAAACTTTATGATACAGCCTCCACGCCTGCGGATAATCATGAGCCTTGTTTTCGGACTCATTGCCATGGCGTTATCCCCCATTTTCGTCCGCCTGGCTGGAAACGTATCACCCCTGGCGCTGACGGTCTGGCGAACCTGTTTTGCCGTTTTGTTTCTCCTGCCGTTCCGGGCAGGCAGGCAGATGAAACACCGGACAGATCCCCCTGTTTCCCGGCGCGGTTTATTCCTCGGCATGCTGGCGGGCCTGTGCCTGGGATTGCATCTTACTCTCTGGACCACCTCACTCTCGTATACGACGGTAGCCTCCGCTTCGGTGCTGGTGCAAATTCATCCCATCATCCTGATTGTGTTGGAAAGCCTCTTGTTTCACGAACGGTTTTCAGGATCCAGTTGGATAGGGGTGTTTATTGCATTCGGGGGTTCGGTGCTTCTGGCCGTCGTCGATACCCATGCCGCAGCCGGGTTTTCGCATCCGTTATGGGGAGATCTTCTTGCCCTTTCGGCAGCGGTGTTATTTGCCGGCTACTTTTTGATCGGACGAAAAGTGCGCCAGCAATATGAATGGCTCGGGTATATTTTCCGGGTGTATACCTGGGCGGCGGTCACCTGTCTGGTTCTCGCATTTATTTTGGGGATCAGCCTGCGTATGAACGGTACGGCAATAGTGATGGCTCTTGCCCTGGCCGCGGGGCCTCAGATCGTCGGCCACGGTTCCATGAACTTCTCCCTGAAATATATTTCGCCCACCTTATTGTCCACCCTGATCCTGGGTGTGCCATTGATAGCCATTGCACTGGCGTTTATCCTCTTTAGAGAACTGCCTTCCATCCTGAGTTTCGGAGCCATCGCCATGGTGATCGCCGGTATCGCCATGACGTGGTACCGCAAAAGAGAGATAGTGATTAGTGGATAGTTGGCGGCAGTTAATAGCCAGTGGTCAACTGTTGTTAAAGTCGAAACACCTATAACCTGAGAAAAAGATCTTAGCGACTTAGCGACTTAGCGCCTTTGCGAGAAAATAACAGCCTTAGCGACTTGGCATCTTAGCGAGAAAATAAGGCATCTTTGCGCGAACTCAGGAGGATCTTTCAGAGGGATAACAGATTCCGAGGGATCCGCGGATGGCATCCATGATGTGGAGCCGGCTCAACGTTTCGGAGGCAGGCATGGCCGGACTCTCCAGCTTACCTTCCCGGAGACATCTCATCACTTCATCCGCTTCAAAATGATATCCGTAGCCCTGAAAAGGCGACGTTATCGTTTGTGTTCCCTTTGTCTGTACCGTTGCCGTATCCGGATGCCAGAAGGGGGCGTGTACCCGGATCGATCCCCTGGTGCCGGAGATAATTGCTTCATTAGGGAGATCAGTGCGCAGGGATGAGGAAAGAGCAGCCATAACGCCGTTGTCGTATCTCAGGATATAGGAAGATTGCAGGTCAATACCCGTGGAATCGGTCACGGCATCGGCAAGAATAGATACCGGAGGCCGGCGCATGAGAAACTGCGTCACATCAATCGGATAGATACCGATATCGAGGAGGGCTCCCCCGCCCAATTCCGGGTTGAACAAACGAGCTTCAGGATCATAATCACTGAAAAAGCCGAATTCAGCGCGGATAAACTGCACATCACCGATTACGTTATCATTAATAAGCTTCCAGATATCTGCATAAAGCGGAAAATACCGGCTCCACATGGCTTCCATGATGAAAAGGTTCCGGGCGCGGGCCTCCTTAAACACCTCTCCGGCTTCCCGTTCATTAATAGCAAACGGCTTTTCGCAAAGAACGGCTTTGTTGGAACGGAGGCACAATAAGCTGTTCACCGCGTGAAGCGTATGAGGGGTGGCGATGTAGACAACATCGACTTCCGGATCAGCCGCGAGATCTTCATAGGATCCGTGTCGGTTTGGAATATCAAACAAATCCCCAAACGAATCGGCCTGATCCGTCGTCCGGGAACCCACAGCCTGCAAAACCGCTCCCGAAGCATACTTCAGATCTTCTGCAAAAGCACGGGCAATCTTCCCCGTTCCAAGAATACCCCAGCGAATGTTCTTCATAATGAGTTTTCCTTTTCAG
>CAZNHE010000086.1:7383-12863 GCA_964572735.1 uncultured Chitinophagales bacterium
TGCCCGGCAAGGCAGAGGCTCCGGCACAGAGCAGGGACCTTCATCCTGGCAGGGCACCCATGCAAAAGCGGTCCGGCATAGCCGGAGAGGCTTTCCGGCCTACATTATATTTCTATCCGTAAACTTGTTAACTTAGCCCCCGCAAAAGAAACCGTATCGCCGGTTGGTTTTGGCGACCGATGGCTTTACTACCGGGAAAAAATAATCAGCTATGAAAATTCACGAATATCAGGCAAAAGAAATCCTCAAGAATCATGGAGTAGCCGTTCCGGCAGGGATTCCTGCTTTCAGTGTTTCCGAAGCCGTGGAAGCGGCAGAACAACTCCAAAAGACCGGGGCCGCTCTTTTTGTGGTGAAAGCTCAGATCCACGCCGGCGGACGTGGCAAGGGCAAAACCAAACAGAGCAGTGCGCGGGGGGTTATCCTTTGCCGGAGTATCGAAGAAGTCAGAAAAGCGGCGGAATCGCTGCTGGATGATGTGCTTGTAACCGTGCAAACCGGTGCCGGGGGACAAAAGGTTCAGCGCCTGTACATAACCGACGGTGTGGACATCGAAAAGGAGTTTTATCTGGGAATTACCCTCGATCGTGCCCGCGGACAAAATGTGATCATGGTATCGACTGAAGGAGGGGTTGAGATTGAGAAAGTCGCCGAAGAATCTCCAGAGAAAATTGTGAAGGAATGGGTGGAACCGGGCATGCCTCTGTTGCCTAACCAGATGCGCCGGCTGGCGTTTTCGCTCGGGCTGAAGGGTGACGCTTTCAAACAGGCGATGAAGTTTATTGGAGCGCTCTATAAAGCTTATGAATCGATGGACGCTTCTATCGTGGAGATCAATCCGCTCGTACTGACCCAAAACCAGGAGGTGATGGCTCTTGACGCCAAGATCAACTTCGACGACAATGCCCTTTTCCGCCATAAGGATTATGCGGATTTACGGGATAAATCGGAAGAAAATCCACTGGAACTGGAAGCCTCGAAGCATAATCTGAACTACATCAAACTGGATGGAAATGTCGGTTGCATGGTTAATGGAGCAGGATTGGCCATGGCGACTATGGATATCATCAAGCTGGCCGGCGGCGAACCTGCCAATTTCCTTGATGTAGGAGGGGGTGCCAACGTGGAAACGGTTAAAAACGGATTCAAGATCATCCTGGCCGATCCCAATGTGAATGCTATCCTCATTAACATCTTTGGGGGAATCGTGCGATGCGACCGTGTGGCCAACGGAATCGTAGAAGCGGTCAAGGATCCCGAGATCGAGGCCAAACTGGCGAATGTGCCGATCATCGTTCGCCTGCAGGGGACGAATGCCGCAGAAGGGAAAGAGATTATCGATAAAAGCGGGATGAACGTCATCTCGGCTATCCTTCTCAGGGAAGCGGCCGAGGCGGTAACACAGGCCATTGCCTCCTGAACAACGGTTTTTTCCCGCATTTTTATTCAGGGAGTCCTTATTGTAATTGCAGGGGTGAACGGCCGGTCGAATCTGCGTTCATCCTCTATAATATGCCCCCCTGCAATTGGCGGCAGAGAAATCTGGGGTAGAGACGCGAAATTTCGCGTCTCTAAAATGGTTTTCATGCTTTTCCGCAACCGAATAATGACCTTCAATCTGATGCCTTTAACCATTATCGGCATGTCTTCACCACAAGGTCCCGGCAATGAAAGCGATTCCCACAAAACTTTAGAATAATCTAATGTTAGCGGGTGTCGCCGGATAAAAATCGTAGGATTCATGATCCAATCCTTTAGAAGATAATTGAAAAGCCCTTTTTCCCGGCTCATAGAAAAGTATGGCCATTCCATAAGAAGAATTGTATCAGAAACTTCTAACTGTGAAGTATGAATAATTAGAGCCTAAAATGCGTAGCTTTCTTTCGGTACCCTGTTTACAGGGAAGCAGTTACGAATATCAGCATATGTAATTTGGATAGGAAAACACGTTTGGTACAAAAACTACAGCATCATTCGGGAACGATCCTGTGAAGGGATGAGGGTATCGACAAGGTCGATCGTTCCGCACCAGGCATCGGTTTTTTCCGAAGCCTGATTTGTTCACCAACAAGAACGTAATGTTTATAGATAAACAGATACTGTTTCGTTTCGGAAAGCATTTCTTTATAGGATCTATCGCATTGTTATCGGGCCTTGCAGGCTGTTCTGACAGGCAGGATAGTAACGGGGTCTATTTCGCTTCGATGGGTAACGCCCCGGTTACGGTAACCAAACCGGTTCACCGCGATCTGGAGGCCATCAAAAAAAGCGGCGTCATCAGGCTTCTCACACGATATAATTCCTGTTCTTATTTCCTGCGCAATGGATCTCAGCATGGATTCGAATACGATTTTTTCCACAGGTTCGCGGAGGAACAGGGATTACGTGTTGAAGTGGTCATCATCAGACATGATGAGAATCCCATTGACCTGCTCAATTCAGGTAAGGGAGATGTGATCGCAGCCAATTACGTGATCACGCCTCAACGGAAAAAGTATATCGATTTCACCCGTCCATACAACCTGGTCAATCAGGTCATCGTGCTTCCGGACAGCCGGGGATCTGTTCCGCAGACCGTGGCGGAGATGGAGCCGCTTACCATCAGCGTCCGCCGCCGGAGCTCTTATTACCAGAGCCTGAAAAGGCTGATCAATGAGGGTTACCCGATCAAAATCCGTGTCGTTCCCGAAGATTACGATACGGAAGCACTGATCCATGACGTTCAGACGGGTGATTTTCAGGCTACGGTCGCAGATAATAATCTGCTGAAAGCGGCCATGACATATATGGATGGCATCGCCTCCGGACCCGTGATTTCCCGGAATGACACGGTAGCCTGGGGGATCCGTAAAAATTCGCCTGAACTGAAAGAAGCAATGAACCGGTTTCTGAGTAAACATTTTCGGCTTGAGGGTCCGAATGAACCGCCCAAGCGCTCGGCTTTTCTCAATATTCTCCGCCACAAGTACTTTCAGAGTGAGCGGCCGATCTATGCCGAACATGCGCAAACAGCTTCGAAATATGCGGGCATCCTTTCTCCATACGACAAACTCATACAGCCGATCGCCGACTCGGCCGGCATCGACTGGAAGATGATCGCCGCCATGATCGCCCAGGAATCGAAGTTCGATCCTGATGCCATAAGCTGGGCAGGAGCTGTCGGATTGATGCAGGTGCTTCCCCAGTTTTCACTCTACCCGAAAGACAGCCTTATGAATGTTTCCATTAACATTCATGAAGGGATCCGCATTCTGGAAGAGCAGCTCCATCAGTATTCCTATATGGATTCGACAGATCAGTGGAAATTCGCTTTGGCTACCTACAATGCGGGTCCGGGGCATATTACCGATGCGCGGCGGCTGGTGATCGACCGGTATGAAAACCCCAATGACTGGAACAATGTGGCTCACGCGCTTGTCATGCTGATGCAGCGCAAATACTATAAGGACGCCCGGTATGGCTTCTGCCGCGGCATAGAGACGGTGAATTACGTGGAAGATATCATCCGCAGGTATCACATGTACCAGACCATTACGGAACTGGCTGCCAACAACGAGCGGGCGGTAAGTCCGGTAGTACTCGGACTTACGAATACGATTCCCTGATCTTGAGTATCATCAGTGTCAGATCGTCGGCGATCCCGGCATCTGAAAACCGGATGACGTCTTCGACAATAGATTCCAGGACTTCAGAAGCAGACTGATGCTTATGCTCATTGACACAGGCAGTGAGTCCGTCTTCTCCATATTCCTTGTCTTCCGAATCGCGGGCCTCGGTAATTCCATCGGTGTACAGCACCAGCAGGTCACCCGGCCGTAGTTCCACCGTTGCAGAAGCATAGGGATGATGAGCCGGAAACGCCCCAAGCAGCAACCCGCCGGTGGCGAGTTCCATGGGCTGCTCCCCATCCTGGTGAAACACCAGCGGCGGGTTATGTCCGGCATTGACATACTGGAACATCCCTGTTCCGGAATCCAGACATCCCCAAAAAAAAGTTACGAATGTATCGGGAGGAGTATTTTTGTAGATGATATCATTCATTTGAGCCGTTTTCTGCTCCAGGCTCAGTTCCAGCGGGGCAAATGCATGTAGCAGAGCCTGCATATTTGCCATGATGAGGGAAGCCGGGACGCCCTTTCCGGTGACATCCCCGATTGCAATGGTAAGGCGCGCATCCTCGTCCGTGATCAGATCAAAATAATCGCCGCCAACCTGGCTGGAAGCCACATTACGTACGGCAACGTCCAAACCGGACATTTCAGGGATCTCGGCCGGAAACAATCTTTGCTGGATCGTTCGGGCAATGACCAGCTCTCTTTCCAGACGTTCCTTTTCAATGCGTTCCTCCAGCAGCCTGGTTTTCTGAATCGACATGACGGCGAGATTGCCCAGGGCGGCCAGGAAGTTGCCGTCCGTTTCCGTATAGGCCTCGTCATTCTCCTTTGCCCCCACTCCGATCAATGCCACCTTTTCATCCTGCAGATATAGCGGGACGACGAGACGGATGTCATTTTCATTCAGGATGGATTCCTCTTTTCTGCGGAGAGAGTCAGGAAAGGAGATACGGTCGAAGTGATTAAAAATGCATGTAATGTCGGCCGGAGAGGGGTTGTATCTGAGGCCATTGTGAGCGAGTAGCACCATGTTGCCATTGTGCTTCATCACGAAGAAGAAAGTGCGGACAAACATCTGGCCGAGAAGTGCGAATTTAAAAACCCTGATGATTTGTTCCCGGTCTGTCGTAAGGTTAAATTCCCGGCTGATATCGAAGAGAGTGTGGAGCTCCTGCACCTTCCGATCGAGGTTACGGTTGGAAAGAGTGAGGTTTTCGAAGAGCTGGGAGTTGTAAATAGCCACTGATGCCATCACGGCGAGAGCCTGCAGGAAATCCCTCTCGCGGGCATTCAGAGAATTACCGGTGGCTTTTGGTCCCAGGCACAGAAAACCGATATGCCGGCTTCCGGTCTTCAGTGTAACCAAAACCGATGCGGAGTCCGGATCAGCCGGCGAAAAGACAGGCAATTCTCCCGGACCCGGTTCATAGAAAAAGTCCTCCTGCAGAAGGTCCGCTCCCGGGATCCGGATGAGCTCATCTTCAGGAATCTTTATAGATCCCTTCTTCCTTATGATGCGATAGAAATCGTCGTGGTCGTGTATCAAGACAGCGGCCCGGGTAATCAGCAACTTCCCCATGATGATCAGAAGCAGATGATTCAGCACAAAACTCAGGTCGTACGACTCAATTAGGAGACGGGTAGTTTCGAGCAGGGCCGAGAGTTCAAGGCGGTTTTGCCGTTCCTCCATTTTATCAGGGCTGTCGGGCATCGGTTCTTTTGGGCGTTTTTCTCATAGAGATCTCATTATGGCCGCCGTTCTTTCGGTATTCAACCGAATCCATTAATTGCCGGATGAGGTAAACGCCCACACCGCCCCGCTTCCCGTCATGAATATTTTGCGGGATATCCGGTTCACGCCATGTC
>CAZNHE010000087.1:0-12815 GCA_964572735.1 uncultured Chitinophagales bacterium
GGACATACGAATATCCGGGCAAGGCTCTGGTATCCACGCGACAGCGTTATCAGACGGCGGGCGATCCGTCTCTGGCAATTTACCCCCTGAACGACGGAAAATTCATCGTGCGGAGCAACATTGCGCATTTCGATTTCTCTGGTCCGGGTGGAAAGAACATATCTACCGCCTCAAATGCCACCGGCAGTGCAAAAGGAGAAACCATTTCCGAAGTGATCACGAATCCGGAGGGGAGGTCGGCCTGGCTGATCAACCCGAAATTCTATCGGGGAGATAAGGTGGCTAGCCGGATTCAGCGCTGGGACCTGGTTACGGGTGATATCAACGCCATTTATTATGGCGACGAAGCACTTGCAGACGTGCAGGTATCGGAAGACGGAGCTCTGCTGGCCGCTCACACAATCCGGAACGGCCGTTCCAGGATTGAAATCCTCGACGGGTTTGGGAACAAACTCAATACATTGAAATTCGCCGACAAACTGGATGGATACGCCTTATCGGGCAGAGGAACGGACCAATATGTTACCGTGTGGAAAGGTAATCTGGTACGGACTTTCAGCGTGTTAAGCGGCAAAAGAATCCTTTATACCAGCTTTCAGGGGCCGCAGGTGCAGGATGCGGTCTACGAAGCAGCAGACCATAACCTGGTCGGAATTGCCTTCACCCGCAGCGGTGAAGATGTCGAGGGACCAGAAGTTTTCGTGGTGAATACACAGAAACGCAAGATCGCTACAGAGCGGTACAAGGGAAGCCTCCGGTGGCTGCCCGGTCATATGCCTCTGAAGATCAAAAGGAGCGGGGCCGGCCGTTACGTCATTACCGGCCTCTCAATCCCGCTGAAGGTGAGAGCACAATTCTGAAGATTGCAGAGAAGCAGGTAGAGACGCAAAATTTCGCGTCTCTACCTGCGAGGGTTGAAATTGAGAATTATCCTGAAATGGGTTTGCTAAAAGAGTGCGTCATGGCACATCTTTAACCACTGACCGTAAAAAAAGCCTGTGTTCTCCGGGACACAGGCTTTTTTACTTTAACATTAACAAAATCAGGCGTCTGCCATCGGTCAGGCTCTGGCCTTTTCTGATTGTGGCTGATCGCCGTTATCATCGTCGGGCTTATCCGGCACTTTGCTTTTGTCGGAGGCCTCGTCGGGTTCCTTCCACTCGAACGTGAGCGCGTCGCGCGATGCGTTCATCTTAATTCGTATGGTGGAATTAGGTACCGGCTCGCTCTTGAGCAATTCTTCGGCCAGCGGATCTTCCACGTATTTCTGGATGGCCCGCTTGAGCGGACGTGCACCGTACTTCGGATCAAACCCTTTCTCCGTAAGGAATTCTTTTGCTCCTTTAGTGATGTCGATTTGATAACCGATGGAGGTGATACGATGGAAAAGTTCCACGGTAAGGATATCAATGATCTGATAGATGTCTTTCTTCTCCAGCGGACGAAATACGATGACGTCGTCTACCCGGTTAAGAAATTCAGGATTGAACACCTTTTTGAGCGCATCCTGGATCGTCGATTTCATGTGGACATAATCGAAGGAGTCGGTCGTATTTCCGAATCCCATCCCTTTCCCGAGATTCTTAATATCACGGGCCCCGATATTGGAGGTCATGATGATGATGGTATTGCGGAAATCGACTTTGCGCCCGAGGCTATCGGTCAGGTGGCCGTCGTCAAGTACCTGGAGCAGGATGTTGAATACATCCGGGTGTGCCTTTTCGATCTCGTCGAGCAGAACCACGCTGTAAGGTTTGCGACGCACCTTTTCGGTAAGGATACCGCCTTCTTCATAGCCGACATATCCCGGAGGGGCGCCTACCAGGCGTGAAACACTGAATTTCTCCATGTATTCACTCATATCGATACGCACCAGGGCATCGTCGACATCAAAGAGATACTTGGCGAGCACTTTGGCCATTTCCGTTTTACCGACCCCCGTGGGACCCAGAAAGATGAACGATCCGATCGGGCGTTTGGGGTCTTTAAGGCCCGCGCGCGTACGCTGGATAGCCCGCGTCAGTTTGTCGATGGCCTCTTCCTGTCCGATAATATTTTCCGAGAGTTCCTGACGCATAGCCAGCAGCTTCAGACCCTCGTTCTGGTTGATCTTGTTCACCGGGATGCCGGTCATCATGCCGACTACCGCCGCGACATCTTTTTCATCCACGTCATAGATGATTTCGGCACTTTCCTTCTCCCATACCTTCTGGGCGATCTCCAGTTCCTCAATCAGGCGCTTCTCTTTGTCGCGCAGGCGTGCAGCCTCTTCAAAGCGTTGCTTTTTCACCATCGCATTCTTCTCTTCGCTGGTCCGTTCAATATCGGTTTCCAGTTTGAGTACATGTCCCGGCACGGTGATGTTTGAAAGGTGGACACGTGCCCCGGCCTCGTCCATCGCATCGATTGCCTTGTCGGGCAGGAAATGATCGGTAATGTAACGATCTGTCAGCTTCACGCACGCCTCAATCGCTTCTTCGGAATAGTGGACGCTATGGTGTTTTTCGTATTTATTTTTGACGCGTTTGAGAATCTCCATGGTTTCTTCCGGTGAAGTGGGGTTAACCATGATCTTCTGGAAACGGCGCTCGAGCGCACCGTCTTTTTCGATATACTGACGGTATTCATTCAGTGTTGTTGCGCCGATTGCCTGGATCTCGCCACGGGCAAGAGCCGGTTTCAGCATGTTGGAGGCGTCCAGGGAGCCGCTTGCCCCTCCGGCACCCACAATAGTATGAAGTTCGTCTATAAACAAAATGACATTGGGCGCTTTTTCCAGTTCATTCATAAGCGCCTTCATTCGTTCTTCGAATTGGCCCCGGTATTTGGTACCGGCCACCAGGGCGGCCAGATCAAGAGCTACCACCCGCTTATCGTAGAGGATGCGGGATACCTTACGTTTGATGATGCGCAGGGCGAGTCCTTCAGCAATAGCCGTCTTTCCGACGCCCGGTTCTCCGATCAAAACAGGGTTATTCTTTTTGCGCCGGCTCAAGACCTGTGCAACACGCTCAATTTCCTTGTCGCGGCCGACAATCGGATCCAGCTTTTCCTCTTCGGCCAGTTGGGTCAAATCGCGACCAAAATTGTCGAGTACAGGTGTTTTTGTTTTTTCCATTTTTTTTGACCTCACGCTTCCTGAGCTTGGTTTATCACTTTCGGATGACGAAAGTTCGGATGAAAGACTGTCTGAGTCTATCTGTTCGGAAGATTCCCGGCCTGATATGATCAAATCCAGTTCCTCCCGGACGGATTCGTAAGAAATATTGAATTGATGTAAAATCTGTGCGGCAATGTTTTCATCGTCGCGCAACAGGGATAACAACAAATGTTCGGTGCCTATCGTGTCGCTTTTGTATAATTTGGCTTCGAGATAGGTTATCCGGAGTACTTTTTCGGCTTGTTTGGTTAGTGGGATGTTGCCAATGCGAACTGTACCGCCTGTACCTCTGACCGTCTCCTCGATCGCCTTCTTCAGCCTGGATAAGTCGCAGTTCAGATTGGATAGAATTTTAACCGCAATGCCGTCGCCCAGCCGGACGATGCCCAGGATCAGATGCTCCGTTCCAATGTAATCGTGGCCGAGACGAAGTGCTTCTTCCCGGCTGAACTGGATGACATCGCGTACTTTACTTGAAAAATTACCTTCCATAAAAAATCAGGTTCCTTAAACCCCGGTACATGGTAATTATTTTGCTTTCCATTTACTATTTCCTTAAACGAAAGTAGGACTGCGTTAGTGTAAAAGCAAGTTGGCAGAGCCTCTTATACCGCGCTTTGTAAGGTTATCGGTTAGCTACAACGTTTCTTTCGGATGAAATCATTTCATTGCGCCCAACAGAACACGCAACAGAGCTTACCGTATGGTACGTCCGGATTAACAGGAAGGAGGGGAAGGCCGCTATCCGCCCGATTATTGTTATGCAGGATAACAGGCGGCCTAACAGGATGAATCGGAGGTTGTTATGGAAGTCATCCAATAACAACCGCTTATAAAGTTTTTGATCTGCGGGGATTAAAGCGCGTTCAGATGCCGGCTCAGATTTGATTTTTTATTGGCACCATTATTTTTGTGGATAATTCCCACCTTTACCATACGGTCGATATAAGAAGTCGCCTCACGAACCCGTTTCTCAGCCTCTTCACGATCAGTGGTATTCAGCGCTTTCTTATATACGGTACGCATGGTCGAACGAAGCCGGCGGTTGTGGTCCCGGCGCTTGGCAATCTGACGAACCCGTTTAATGGCAGATTTATGTTGAGGCATTGATCGTGTGTAAATTACTTTTTATTTATTTTTTTGTGATGCTTACCAACGAAGCATGAGCCGCCTAAATTACGTTTTCAAAAAACATTATTCAAGGATTTATTGCATCACAGATCAAAGAATTTTAAATTTCGAATCTTTGTTTTATGATTATTGTTATAGACGGCCCGGCAGGATCGGGCAAAAGCTCGACGGCAAGGGCCGTGGCAGACCGGATGAACTTCGAGTATATCGATTCCGGCGCTCTCTACCGGGCGGCAACGCTGGTGTATCTGAAGCATTCCCAAAACCGGAAGGCGTTCTTTGATGCGCTTAATGAAACTGATGTCCATTTCAGGTATCATGAGAATTTGTTTCAGGTATCCCTGAATGGGCAGGATGTTACCCTGCAGCTTCGCGAATCGGGGGTTGCGGAGCATGTCAGCGAAGTGGCTTCCGATCCGCAGGTGCGCGAATGGGTCAACAGACTCATGCGCAGGCAGGTTCGCCGTCACAATCCCCGTGGGAATTACATTGCCGACGGCCGCGATCTTTCCACGGTAGTATTTCCGGATGCAGAGCTAAAGTTTTATATGGATTGCGACCTGGATACGCGTGCCCGACGGCGTTATAACGAACTGATCGGAGCCGGACAGGAAGCAACCCTCTCCGGGGTTCGTCACAATCTGGAGCAGCGGGATCGCCTGGATTCGTCCAGAACGCATGCTCCGCTGAAGAAATCCGACGACGCCATTGTAATAGATACAAGCGGACTTTCGTTCAGGGAACAGACAGACATCGTATTGAATTATATAGATAAGATAACCTCCGGGAAGTGATTTCCGGAAACAACATAAACTTCAAACCTAAACCCTAATCCCATCCGGAGATACGGATGCGGCACTTATATAAACAGGATCTCATACATGACCAATGAAGTAAATAAAGAAGAACAGAAACAGGAAGAAACGATACCAAATAAAGTGGTTTCCGACGCGGAAGCCGAAGGCGGAGAGCAGGAGGGAACCCCGGAAACAGCAAATGGAAGTTCCGGGACTGAATCGTCTGAAAAAGGAGCGCAGGAAGAAGTCGCCGGCAAGTCGGAAGATGTGGCCGTGGCTGAGGCTGAAGAACCGGAAGGCGACGAAGAAGCTGCCGGGCAAACGGAAGAACCCGTCGAGGATACGGGAGAAGAAGAAAGTGCAGACGATGGCTCACTGCCGGTATATGACGGGCGTATCAGCGGAGAGGTTTATAAACTCAATGAGTTAGAAGAACAGTCGGAGGATTATTCCGACACCGAGTTCGACAGTCTGGTTGGCATGTATGAAGGCACGCTTAACGCGATCACCGAAAAGGAAGTGGTGACCGGGCGTGTTATCGGAATCGATGAAAAGTATGTTATTGTCGACATTGGCTTCAAATCGGAAGGAATCGTTCAGCTTAACGAATTCAGAAATGTCGATGAGATCAAAGTAGGCGACGAGATAGAAGTATTTCTTGATCGTGTGGAAGACCGCGAAGGCCAGCTGGTTCTTTCCCGCAGAAAAGCCGATACGCTGCGTGCCTGGGAGCGTATTGAGAAGTCCTATGAAAACGGCTCCATCCTGGAAGGCAATATCAAACGCCGGATCAAAGGCGGAATGGTCGTGGATCTCGACGGCATCGACGCCTTCCTGCCCGGCTCGCAAATCGACGTACGCCCGGTGCGCGATTTTGATGCATACGTGAACAGGAACATGGAATTTATGGTGGTGAAGCTGAACATGGGCAGCGAAAATGTGGTTGTTTCCCACCGTGCCATCGTTGAATCGGATCTGGAAGAGCAACGGGCCGAAATTCTGGCCAGCATGAAACCGGGACAAATCCTCGAAGGCCATGTCAAGAATATTACCGATTTCGGTGTGTTTATTGATCTGGGAGGTGTGGATGGCCTGCTGCATATCACCGACCTGTCATGGGGGCGCGTGGAACATCCATCCGAGATCGTCAGACTCGATCAAAAGATCAACGTGGCTGTCCTTGATTTCGATGAGGAAACCAAGCGCATCTCACTGGGTCTGAAGCAGCTGCAGCCGCATCCGTGGGACGAAATCGAAAAGAAATATCCGGAAAATGACCGCGTGCAGGGCCGGGTGGTTTCGATTGCCGACTATGGAGCGTTTGTTGAGCTTGAAAAGGGTGTTGAAGGGCTGGTTCACATCAGCGAGATGTCGTGGACCCAGCACATCAAACATCCTTCACAACTGGTTGAGAAGAATCAGATCATTGAGTGTGTGGTGCTCAATGTCAACAAGGAAGAACACAAGATTTCCCTGGGCATCAAACAACTTGAAAAGGATCCGTGGGAAGACCTTCTCGATCGTTATCCGATCGGATCCCGCCACGAAGGGACGATCCGGAACCTCACCAATTTCGGTGTTTTTGTCGAACTTGAACCGGGCATCGATGGTCTGGTTCATATTTCGGATCTGAGCTGGACCAGCAAAATCAGTCATCCCAGTGAAGTCGTTCAAAAAGGGGAGACAATCGAGGTGGTCATCATGTCGGTCGACTTTGAAAACCGCCGGATCACCCTTGGCCATAAGCAGATCGAAGAGAATCCATGGGAGAAAATCGCTGAAAAATACGCTCCCGGAACCGGGTTTGAATCGGAGATAACCAGGATCACGGATAAAGGATTATTCGTGAAACTCGATTATGGGATTGAGGGATTCCTGTCATCCCGGGAAGCAGAATTTGAAGGAGAATTCAAAGAAGCTTTTAGTGAAGGGGATATGATTACGGCCACTGTGGTCGAGATCGATGAGGCAAACCACAGTGTACGCCTCAGCCAGAAGAATAAGCCGGAAGAGCGGAAGAAGAAAAGCGAGCCCCGCAGCAAGCACAATTCTGAATCTGCGACCACCGGAGCCCTGACTCTCGGAGAGATGTCGGGCCTGGAAAGTCTGAAGAGCAAGCTCCTTGAAAAAGAGGCCGGCGAACCGGCGGAAGCGAATGAGCCCGATGATAAAAAAGAAAGCAAAGCAAAAGCAAAAGAGGCGAAAGAAAGCAAGAAAGAAGAAAAGGAAGAATAACACTTCCGATATATCTGACGCCATTAAATTTGGAAGGAGATGCTCTTTGGGGCATCTCCTTTTTTTATGGCGGAAAAAACTCCTTTAAAAAAGTCGGATTTTGCCTATTTTAATTAACATGGATTCGATATAAGAAAATGCTTCAGAATGATTTGATGCCAGGTTCCACATCTAATGTTACATCCCTGACGGGATGTGTATTATTTTTGGAATCATGGCTGCCAATATCTTGTCCCTAGGGGACAATAGCGTACAATAATGGTTATAAATTCAATATTGATAATTCCAAATACGGGTATTTCAATGATCCCGTCAGAGATCAGATATTGGCAGCGGTAACAGGCAATCCTGAAACCGGTGTCTCGCAGGGACGTTATATTTCCCGGGTTCAAGAAATCTTATATCGAATTCACGTTAATTACGGAAACCGGGGCGGACTGCCCGTGGAAGTCCCGCAGCAGGACAAAATTTTTCATCCATCCCGGACAATGTATCTTTCACGGTCTCGCAGGCCGATTTTTTATGGAAACTGTCTGAGTGGTTCTGACAACTAATGAGTGAAAAAATGCATCATATTCAGGAAGCCGCCTCTGTTGAGGAAACCTACCAATTATTGCAGAAGAAAGTCGGACGGGTCGTGCCCGATGTGGAACTTCGCCTGAAAGCCGAGCTGGCCTATGAGATCAACCGGCTGAAGAAGGAGAAAAACGCCATCATACTGGGTCACAATTACATGGAGCCCGCCCTGTTTCACAGTATACCGGATTACGTGGGCGACTCGCTGGGGTTGAGCCGGATTGCGGCAGCCACGCAGGCGGAGCGCATTGTCTTCTGTGGGGTTCGCTTTATGGCTGAAACGGCTAAGATTCTGAATCCCGGCCGAATCGTTCTTCTCCCGGCCGAATTCGCAGGTTGTTCTCTGGCGGCGAGCATTACGGCAGAGCAGGTCAGGGAACTGAAGAGCCGTTATCCGGGCGTTCCGGTTGTCACCTACATTAACACGTATGCCGATGTAAAGGCGGAAACGGACGTCTGCTGTACTTCCAGCAATGCGGCTAAAATCGTCAGAGGATTGGATACCGATCGCATCATCTGTCTGCCGGATGAATTTCTGGCGAGAAATATCGCCCGTGAAACCGGAATGCAGGTGATTATGGCAAACGGGGCTTTTGCCGGAGAAGAACCTTCCATGATGGTCTGGGATGGTCATTGCGAAGTTCACGAACAATTCACGGTGGATGACGTCAGCCGCATACGTTCCCAATTCCCTGGTGTCGAAGTACTGGCACATCCCGAGTGTACGCCGGAAGTGGTGGGTGTTTCGGATTTCAGCGGATCGACTACGGCCATGATACGGCATGTGCAGGATTCACAGGCACACCGCTTCCTGCTTCTGACCGAATGCAGCATGAGTGATAACATTGCCGCAGAAAATCCGGATAAGGAGTTTGTAGGCCTTTGCAGTGTGCGTTGTCCTCACATGAATCAAATCACGTTGGAAGACACCCTCGAAGCGCTGCAGAACGACCAATACCAGATCCATATCGAGGAAGATATTCGCGTACGTGCCAAAAAATCACTCGATAGAATGCTCGAGATGAGTTAGACAGCGGCCGATACTTGTTGAAAGTTGAAGGTAACCTCTCTTCCGTGAGAAGGTGTGGCGGATGTTGCCGCGCCTACATTTCGGCACTATGCCTGTGTAAAAGGTAACGGGTTGTAAGGGTATAGTTATAGAGGGATGTCAAAAATTGAGGATCGTTCTGAACAGGGGGGCGACGGACATCCCGGCGAGGACACATCCTGATATGCTCTTCTACAAAAAAAAGGCTGAACATACGAATATTCAGCCTTTTCTAAACCATTTGGTATCGTTTGTCAACTGTCCTTATAAAAAAAGACTTTTCCGTTTACGGCATCTTTGCCGCTTTTAATCTTTTGTCCGGATTCACGGTTGTAGGTATATACAACGTTCCGCATTGAGTTCAATTCTTTTTCATTGGCATAAGAAACTTCAATAGCTTCTCCGCCCGCATTTAGTTTATCCAATGCTTCCAATAATGGACGGAACTTCGAAGAACTTTTCTTTGAAATGCGAATATCACTTCTCGGAACGAACTTGATTTTCATATTCATATCTGCACGTTTATATATTTATAAGATCATACATGAAATATAGCTTTTCTTCTTTTTCAAAGAAAACAATGTATACAAAATTACAAAAATTTAAGGAACTTGTACAGTTTTTATTATTTTTTCGACCAGATCCTCTGCAGTTATATCTTCCGCCTCGGCTTCGTAAGTTGGTATAATGCGGTGTCGAAGAATATCCATAGCGATGGTTCGCACATCTTCAGGTGTGACATAGGCGCGATGTTCCATGAATGCCTGTGCCCTGGCAGCCAGATTCATATTTATTGATGCACGCGGTGAAGCCCCGAATGCAATCAGGTTTTCCATATCCTGTAACTGATATGTTGATGGTTTCCGGGTGGCGAAAATCAGATCGATAATATATTGTTCCACCTTTTCATCCATGTATATTTCATTGATCACCTGCCGTGCATCCAAAATTTTCTTTGGTTTGATTACCTGCTTTAACAGGGGCTTCTTCCCGGTTCTTGCCATCCGCCGCATGATTTCGAGCTCTTCAGCCTCATTAGGATAATCAATCTTGATCTTGAGCATGAACCGGTCTACCTGTGCTTCGGGGAGCGGATAGGTGCCTTCCTGTTCCACCGGATTCTGGGTAGCCAGCACCAAAAACGGTTCATCCAGAGGATAAGTCGTGTCGCCGATTGTAACCTGCCGTTCCTGCATTGCTTCCAGCAGGGCGCTTTGGACCTTGGCCGGCGAACGGTTGATCTCGTCGGCCAGGATGATATTTGAGAATATGGGTCCGCGTTTTACGGTGAACTCGCCCTCTTTCTGATTATAGATCAGGGTACCAAGTAAATCCGCCGGCAGCAGATCCGGAGTGAACTGAATGCGCTGAAAATGAGTATGAATGACCTGGGCAAGAGATGAGACGGTGAGTGTTTTCGCCAGGCCCGGAACACCTTCCAGCAAGACGTGCCCGTCGGCGAGCAACCCGATCATCAGCCGGTCAATCATGTATTGCTGACCCACGATCACTTTCTCCAATTCGCGATAGATATCATCCACAAAAGCACTGGCTTCTTCAATGCGTTCACCAAGCGCCTGCATGTCAACGGCGTAATTGTCCATAATTATTCAAAGGTTATAATGATGATTGATTTACAAAAATCTGGTTAATCGGAATAAACGGCACTAAAGAATAATGACGATGGTAAACAGCGAACGATATTTTCGCAACAATATTTTCTGTGGAAAAAACAGAAACAAACGGCACAACACTTCGGGTTTTGGGGATTGGAATCGAAAATTGAGAATTGAGAATTGAGAATTGAGAATTGAGAATTGATATCCTGCATGTCATATGCTAAAACTAAAAATCGTCCCGTTCAGGGCGGACAGACGATTCCACATAAGCCAGTCAACAAAATCCGCCGAACTATTGAACTGCGAATGAATTTTGGGTACTTTTGGGGCGTTATTAAACAAGGAATGTATATGGCCCCCTACTGGTTTACATTATTTGCTGTTATTGCTATTGTTACCGCATTAGCCGTGATATTCAACAAGAGCACGGTTAGTGCCGCCCTGTTTCTGGTACTGAATCTGCTGGCACTCGCCGGCCTTTTTCTTTTGCTGCAGGCTCAGTTTCTGGCGGTGATTCAGGTGTTGATTTATGCTGGCGCTATTATCGTACTGTTTCTGTTTGTAATCATGCTCCTGAATCTGGAGGCTGAGAAGAAGATCTTCGCCCGGGCAAGGATGCGGTTTATCTTATCGGTGATAGTTGCGGCTGTTGTTCTCGCACAGATCGTGTACGCGGTCGAGAGCGCGGCAAATCTGTTGCCGGCTGTATCTTCCGACATGAAAACGGTAGGAACAGTGGAGGCCATAGGAAATGTACTTTTTAGCACTTACCTGATTCCCGTCGAGGTAACCGCCATCTTATTAACGGCTGCCGTGGTAGGAGCCCTGCTAATTGCACAACGAAAAATTCAACTGAAGAAATAATGACTCTCAACTGGTATCTGATCCTCAGCGCGGTCTTGTTTATTATTGGTGTGGCAGGAGTTCTGACGCGAAGAAATGCGGTCGTTATCTTTATGGGGGTTGAAATCATGCTTAATGCCGTAAACCTAACGCTGGTCGCCTTTAGCAGCCACTTTGGAAATATAAACGGCATCATCCTGGTCATGCTCGCCCTGTGCGTGGCCGCTGCCGAGGCCGCCGTAGGCCTGGCTATCATCATCGCCATATATCGCAACAACCTCACCGTAGACATTACCAAAATCAACCTGCTACGCTGGTAACCACAGGCCGGAGAGCTTCTCCGGCAATGGCAGCCAATGGTTCATAATTGGGAGTTGACTATCTCATCTCACAGAGTGGGCTGAAGTTGCAGGTTGAAAGTTGAAGGCTTCCCCTCCGGAACGAGACTCCGTCTCATAACTTCTCATGTGAAACCTGGTTCCACCCCGTGAATGTCAACCTGATGAGGCAGGATGGCCGACTCCGATAATCGGGACGTTGCTACTCAGACACCGGTAGTTGACAGTTAGAAATTAAGGCTAAGACCAAGGTTGAGGTTTGTTCCGAACGGGGTTGACGAGCGATCCCTTGCAAATCATCTCTGGTCGTAAGCTAAAGTCCCCCATCTTTCAGCCGAAAAAAAAGTGGCACTGCTTGTGTTTGTCTGTTATATTCTCCTACATAAGGCTAGGTGTCGTAAAATGATAATGTTTGAGTGGCTTATCCTGTTATATGAAAATCAAGATACATCTGACGGCGAACAGTGAGAGGATTCCTTTCAATTATGCCCATCAGCTCTGCGGGGTTTTCCATCGTTGGTTGGGACCCAATGAGCTACACGATATGATGAGCCTGTACTCCCTGGGCTGGTTGCAGGGGAAGAGCAGGGTGGCAGACGGTGCCCTTTCCTTTCCGGAAGGAGCATGTTGGGAGATCGGCATCTGGCAGGATGACATTGCCGAGCGGCTGATCCGTGGACTTCTGCTCAAGCCGTTCCATTTTTATGGGATGCAAATTCGGAAAGTCGATCGGATTCAGCCGCCGTTATTTGAGGAAGACAAACACCGGTTCTTGGCCGGAAGCCCGGTATTGTTGCGGAGGGTAGAGGATGATTTCAGCCGCACGCACATAACCTTCAAGGACCCCGGGGCGAGCGAACAAATTCTGACCCGCCTGCTGCACAAAAAAATGGAAGAAGCAGGTCTGGATATAGATCCCGGATCGGTAAAAGCAGCTTTCGATGCGGACTTTCCGAATCCCAAAACCAAACTGATAGAAGTTAAAGGCATTAAAAACCGCACCAGTGTATGCCCGGTTATTGTCGAAGGCCCGTCCGAAATTCAGGAGTTCGCCTGGACCGTCGGTGC